>DASYEA010001186.1:0-9366 GCA_036499265.1 Schlesneria sp.
GCATAACCTACTGTGCTGAAACAACCTTAGACAGGGCCTGGATTGAGTACCGCGTTGGACGTCTTGTTCGAAGACAATCATTGCCTGGCGGTCGATAAACCTGCGGGATTGCTGACGATGGGCGATAGCTCGGGCCAGCCGACGCTGGTCGATGCCGCGCGAGACTATCTGAGGCGCAAGTACAACAAACCGGGCAACGTCTTCGTC
Source organism: Schlesneria sp. (assembly GCA_036499265.1). Lineage (GTDB taxonomy): Bacteria > Planctomycetota > Planctomycetia > Planctomycetales > Planctomycetaceae > Schlesneria. The sequence continues at coordinate 208 of DASYEA010001186.1, forward strand.
GGTGTGGTGCATCGATTGGACCGGCCTGTGTCGGGAGTGGTGCTGTTCGCTCGCACCAGTAAAGGGGCCAGTCGGTTGTCCGAGCAGTTTCGGCTGCGGACTGTCGAGAAGACGTATCACGCACTGGTCGAAGGGAATGTCTCGCCCTCGGAAGGGATCTTACGAGACCGCCTGGTCAAAGATCGTGCTCGCAACGTCGTGGCGGTCGTTGACGAAGACGATGATGATGGGCAGGACTGTGTACTGGGTTATCGCCGCCTGAGAAAATCCGGTCGACTGACGCTGGTCGAGATCCGTCCCGAGACGGGCCGCAGTCATCAGATTCGCGTTCAACTCTCGAATCACGGCTGGCCGATCGCAGGGGATAAGAAATACGGTTCGAAGATCCACGTTGACGGCTTTATTGGCCTGCACGCTGCTTCCCTGACGTTTCAGCATCCCACGTCGAAAGAGACGATCACCGTGAGTGCAGAAGTGCCGAGGGCGTGGTCACGCCTGGATCTTGGATAAAGGCACCGGTCAGCGCCGGCGAGTCGGCTTTGGACGAATTAACGACGAAGCGATGTCGTCACGTTGCTGCTTTGTCCGCGTGCTGACGCAGCGCGGCTCACCTGAAGATGGGAGTGGGATCGCTCTAGTTTGTTCTCGAATCGGCGACGAGTGGTAGTCCGTCTTGATGGGCGGCGCGGTCGCTGCTGGAACTTCGGCTCAAGCCGTTCGAGGTGCGGTCGCCATCCAGATTGACTGCCTCGGAAACCAGACGAGTTCTCGCTTCGGGGGGCTCGGTGGTCGCTCGCAATGGCAGCACGACAGTGAACAGGCTTCCTTTGCCAAATTCGCTTTGCAAACGGATCTCGCCACCCAGCAGCTTGGCGAGTTCCTTCGTGATCGACAGGCCCAGGCCGGTTCCTTCGTATTCGCGGGTCAACGTCCCTCGCTGCCCCGAAACGGCGGCCCCCTGACGGAATTTTTCGAAGATGCGTTCCTGATCTTCCAGCGGGATGCCGATCCCGGTGTCGGAAACGCTGAGGGTGAATTTGTCGTTGCCGCTCAGTTCGCCTCGCACGCGAACTCGGCCACCTTCCGGCGTGAACTTGATTGCGTTGGACAGCAGGTTGCTGAGGATCTGCTGCAGCTTTCCGTTGTCCTGCTCCAGCACAGGAAATTCGGAATCGAGATCCCACACCAAGTTGATGTTCTTCTTTTCCGCCAGCGGCAACATCGCGCCGACGCTGCGTTCGATCAGATCGGCCAGCGAGAACTCGGTTGGATGGATCTCCATCTTACCGCTTTCGATCTTGGCGAGATCCAGCACGTCATTGATCAGGTTCAGCAGTGTCCGGCCTGAGACCTGGATATGGCTAACATAGCGCCGCTGCTTATCGTTCAGGTTCACAGGGTTGGCGAGCAACACGTCACTGAAACCGAGAATCGAATTCAGCGGCGTGCGCAGCTCGTGGCTCATCGTTGCCAGGAATTCGTTCTTGAGATTATTCATCTCGTATAGCCGCAGGTTGACCTGGGCCAGTTCATCGACCTTGGATTCAAAGCCGCGATTCAGTTTCTGCAGATCCTCCTGCACGGCGGTCAGGTGCCGCAACATGCGATTGAATGCCTGGCTGAGTTCTTCGAATTCATCGCCGGTACGAATGTCGGCTCGTTGGTCCAGATCGCCGCGCGTAATGGCGTCGCTCACTTCTTTCAGGTGCAGCACGGGCTTGACGATGACGTACCGCACGATCGCGTAGGCGGCCAGCATCGCCAGGAAGGCGGTGACGATCGCGGTGGAGAGCAGGATCGCATTGTTCCATGCGAGCGAGCGATAGGTCTTGTCGAGCGGATACGAAATCTTGGCGATTCCCAATCGATCCCCGACTTGCAAATTGGGGGCTTCGTTGTGCTGACGATGACAGTCGATGCAGGAATCAGACGCCAGGACTTCTTTGAAGAAGCGAAACTCCTGCCGATTCTTGTCGGGTGGTATGTATTCTTTGACACCTGCCGAGATTCGACGCACGGCCTCGTAGTCGTACAAATCTTGGGGGCGCGACGAGTCAGCACCGGCCTTTCCGACAGCGAGGAGCGCCCATTTGATCTCTTTCAAGTCGTCGGGCTTCAGATCGCGCGACATCCGTTCGATGTGCGGTTCCAGATGATTGGAATCCTCGAAATACGACGCATGCTTCTCCAGGATCACGCTGGCGACCAGGGAACGGGCCAGATCAGCGTTCTGGACGAAAACCAGTTGTTGCGTTTGCCGGGCGTAGAAATAGAAGCTGCCGCAAATCAGCAGCAACAGACCGCCACCAAACAGCAGCCGACATTTACGCTCAAGACTCGTTTCACCGAGCAGGCGTTTGATAGTTCGGTACGACATCCCTGACGACAGACTCCCCAAGCAGCGAAACTTTGAAGGCGTCGTCGATTATAGACAGAATGTGTCCGTTTCGTCGCTAGTAGTTGGAAGTCTCGGCCGGTGTGGCGGTTCGGTACTGTGCTCATTCTGCACCAGCAAGAATTCCGTCCGCCTTCCGTGTCTTCCAGAGAATCAAGTAGACGGAGATGACGGTGAGAGGAAGCACGATTGGCCAGAGCGGTATCTGTGGCCCAATATGGTGCCATCGGTGGCCTTCCGTCGTTACTTCATTGCCGTTGGGAAGTGTAAACGACCGCTTGACATGGAGAGGCTCGGAATTCACCTCTGGGGGCAGTCTTAGCGCTGCCAAATCGGGTTGGTAACCAAATGAGACTACGCCGAGCTGTGAAACGCCGACGTATCCATTTATTGCGAAGCGGTCTCCGATCACAGTACCGCGATACCAAATGCCACTCAGCACGCACGCGCTCACGAGCGTCACGCAGCCTACTTTTCGTCGCCAGCCGTAGAAGAATGTGTGCATGGGCTCATGGTAATGGGTCGCCACGACCATGACTACGCCACTGTTACCGCTATAAGGCATAGAGCTACGACAGTACCTGTGATTCCGAAGCAGACTGTCAGGGAGTTCTTGATGTGACCTCAGCACTTTGAAGATAGACGGCTGAAAACACGGAGGCCCAGATTGAAGTCGACAAAACAAAAAAAACTCCGGCAGGATGTGTTACATCCTGCCGGAGCACCCGGTCGCCGTCGAATTATCAGTAGTTGCGTCGTTCTTTAAGGCTTCCGTTGGCCGTCGACATTGAATGGTTTCAGCTTGGAAACCTCACGTCGGTTTTCGTTGGTGGGGAACAAGTCCCACATGTTGTCCGTGCCATTCACGCCAATCTGCAAAGTGCCGATTGTCAGCGGGGTCGACTTCGAAACAAAGTTCGAGCCGTTGCCGCGATCAAACTTCACGACGACGGGGTAGTCGGAAACTAAGGTCCGAGCACCACCGGCCGGAATCGCCAGATCGTCACCTTGAAAGATGAAGTTGAATTCTTGATTGTTCAGGGCGTTATCGAGCGTCACTTCGAACTTCAGGCGGAACAACTGCCAGCCGCGATCGGTGGGGCGGAAGTGATAGCTGCCTGGTGCCAGCGTATAGGTTGTCGCGCCGAAGTTTTGGCCTCGATCGAAGTCAATCTTCCAGGCTTTGTTGTTTGCCAGCGGAGCCAGTCGTTGTTTTGTGCCTGGTTCAGCGGTGTACTGATTCCCGTTGATCGCGTAGTTGATCGTCGCCTTGGTGCTGGCGGGATTGATGACCAAGACGCCGTCGAGGACTTCTTCACCTTCTAATGCAGGGAGTGGAGTTCCAGTGACGATTGGCAAACCGAGTGCTTCGGCAGCATTTCCTTTGACGATCGAGAGGGTGCGATTGCCGCCTTCATTACCGATCAGCATCGTTTGGTCGTTCAAGACGATTGCAGTTCCGACAGGAAGGGTCGGGTCCATGATCATCGTCACGTCGCCGCCATTGGGCAGCTTGGCAACGGGACCTTTGCCGGGTGTGGCGGTATCAATCAGCTTACGAGCTTCGACCCAGGTCTTCAGCGTCTTCATCGGAGCGGCGAGGTCAGACACCGCAGGGGTGGCACCGGCGATCTTGCTGAGAGCAGCGTCGAATTCGCCGACGTTCTGTTTCATCGCGGCCTTATTCTTTTCGGCGTCCTGACCCAATCGTGACAGAATACTTTTCACGTCTGTCTGACGAGCGGCCAGTTCGGCACCGGCTGTATCCTGGGGATTCCCTTTGACCCATGCTTCGTAGACAGCGGTTCGATCGCCGGCTCGCAAAGCACCAACCAAAGCTTGCTGGTCTTCGGTCTTCCAGCCACTGGTCTTGGTGAGGATCGTCAGTTCATCTGGCAGAATTGTCTTCAGCTTTTCAGTGAGATCGTCGACCTGACTGACGACATGTTTATCGATATTGGCCAAGGCGCTGCGTTGCGAATCGGCAGACAGCGGTACTGGAATCACGATCTTGTTGTCTTCGGCGACGGGTTGATTCGCCTCGAAGTTATTGGGCTTCACCTGCGGCAATGCGGGCTTGGCCGTATTAACCGGGATCGGTTGCCCCCAGGCCACACAGGTGGAAAGCGCAATTGAAAACGGGACTGTTAATGATGTCACTCGACGAAGCATGGTAAGTACCCTCCGCGGCATGGAAGAAGTTGAGCCCTAAGACCGCGCCGCCCGGGAGCTCGTTTGACCGAACGGGGAAAGCACTCATAGGCAAACGGCGTTCCAACTCACCTTGACGATGCGACGGCGCCGGAAGCGCTCGCCAAAGAGGGTGAAATCGGTGTCAATGGTTAAGTGCTAGCCATCCTGACGGAGAACTCCTGATCAGTTCCTTCACCCAGCGGTCTTTGATCGGACATCATGGAAGGAATCGCAGCGTGGATGGCATGATTACGATCATCAAGATGAGACTCCTCTGTCGAGTAGGTGCCATCGAGATCAAACGTACGAAATAGCAAGGTGTCGTATGCCATCAAGAAACGCGAAAGAGTCAGCCGTTGGCGAATTGGATCGCTGGTTCAGTAACCGATGCAATGGGGTTTGGGAGCACCGCTATGGCATGAGTATCGCGACGACTGACAACCCGGGTTGGCTGCTGACTTTCAACTCTCTGTCTGTCAACAGTCCCTCTTTGCAGCAGACGATCGACAAGCTACTCCGCGATTATGGGGCCGAAGTCATCGTTACTGAAGCCGTCGTCAAAATCTTTTGCCGATCATTGCGCGGTTGTCTGGACGCGGCGGCGGAACTGTTACCGCTGGAAACGAGCACCCCAGGGTCCAGCAAATGAGATTTTTCCCGATTATTGCGATAAGAGCCGAGATCGAACTTCGCGACTAGCGAATCCGAGTAGCAAACGACAATACTTCAACACTTACTCTTCGCTGTAATTTTCTCCCTGCTCCTCGGACGACTCGATCATCAGCCATGCTTATCGGAATTTTTGCGGATAGCCATGATCACCTCGACCATATCCGACTGGCGGTCAAAGTCTTTAACGAGGCGCGGTGCGAATTGGTGGTATTTGCGGGTGACCTGGTGTCATCGTTCGCAGTTCCTCCGCTGCGTGAATTGAAGTGTCGCGTGATCGCCTGCTTTGGGGACAACGAGGGAAATAAGATCGGTGTCTCGGCGGGAATGAAAATCATTGGAGCCCTCGGCGAACCACCGTTCGGGTTTAAGACGCCCGACGGTCGCCGCATCCTGCTGACTCATATGGATCGCTCGCTGCGAGGCCTGGACGGTGAATTCGACGTCGCGATCTACGCCCATACCCACAAGCCGAGTATCACGCGCGATGACCACGGGAGACTGTTCATCAACCCTGGTGAAACCAGCGGGTGGTCATACGGCAAGCCGACCGTGGCGTTGCTCGACACGACCACGATGGAGGCCAGGATTGTGGCGTTGAAGGATCAACCTTACGCCGATGAGGCTGCAGAGTAATCGCTTTTTTCAATTTGAGTGGCACGCTCTGAGGCTTTGCGAAAGGCGTGGTCATCAAGGACGCCGAAATCCACGCCCTTCGAAGACTCATGGCGTGCCACGCTCTCCGCTTTGAGACAAAGGCGATTGCGTTAGATGTGTCAGCAGATGGATCGATGTCCCCGCCGTCGTTATGATCGGTCGGCTGTCTGATCGATACGGTTTTATGAGTTTCTGCCCCTCAAGGTTCATTGGCTTCATGGACGAAGCAGCCATTCACGAGTTGCTTTCGGGGCGTCGACGCGATGCTGGGGCCACGCTGCTGCGCGGGGCACTGTCGGCCGGATCATGGGGCTATGCCTCCGTGATGCATCTGCGGAACCTGGCGTACGATCGCCGATGGCTCTCGATCCAGCAGGTGGATGCTCCGGTCATCAGTTTGGGAAATATCACGACCGGTGGGACGGGAAAAACGCCGACCGCGGCGTGGCTGGCGAACTGGCTGGTCGCAGAGGGATATCGCCCGGGGTTGTTGAGTCGTGGCTATCGCTCGCTGGAACAAGATGCCGATACGGAGACGCCAGTCGGCAATGACGAGAAAATGGTCCTGGACCGAATGTGTCCCAACGTACCGCACCTGCAGCAGCGCGATCGCGTGACGTCCGGCCAGCGATTGGTGCAGGAGTTTGGCTGCAACGTGCTGGTTCTCGATGACGGGTTTCAGCATCGCCGACTCTATCGCGATCTGGATGTCGTACTGATTGACGCGCTGCAGCCCTGGGGATTCGATCATGTGCTTCCGCGCGGTCTGCTGCGTGAAATCAAGTCGGGCTTGAGACGCGCCGATCTGATTGTGATCACAAGAGCTGATCAATGTACGACTGAAGAGAGGCAGGTCATTAAATCTGAGCTGCGGCGAATTCGCGGCACAGACGATTGCGTTGAAATCGGGTTCGCCCCCACCCGACTCGTCGGTCTGGATAGCGGCGTCCAACCTGTGAGTTGGGCTGCGACTCAGCGGGCGCTGGCCTTCTGTGGAATTGGCAATCCAGATGGCTTTCGTCGAACCCTCACCACGATTGGCGCGACGGCCGAGTTGAAGGTCTTTCCCGATCATCATCACTATCAGGCCGCGGATCTCGACACGCTGGCCGAACGATCCCGATCACTGCAGGCCGAGGTCGTACTCACGACTCTAAAGGACCTCGTCAAGATTCGTCTCGAGAGTTGGACGGGACCGCCGCTGTATGCCATCGAGATCGGCGTGCAATTTCTTGGCGGGCAGGAGTTGATGATTGAACGACTCAAGGCGGTGCTTCCGTCGCGACAATGACGCGCGGCTTCATCAGAATCAGATAGGCCGACAGCAAGGTGCATGACAGGATTATCCAGGCGTATGGGACAATGACCCAGCGGTAAAATCCCGTTCCGTCAGCGCCCGCAGGTTCTGCGCTGCCATATTCCAAGCCGGCGAATTCGTACTTGGGCAACAACCCGCGAGTCACCCAAGGGGAGAGCCATTGGTAGTCGGCTGGTTGAGAACTCCACACGATAGTCTGGTCCGAAGCGGGGTCTGACACCTCCCAGATCAGCCGGTCATAGAGCGATGTCAGCAAGTGTGATCTGCTGCCTGTCGAGATAGAAACGTTGTCCTCCACGAGTTGGCTTCGCACGCAAAGGGCACCGAAGCCGATCGCGACCAACAACAGCGCACAGCCGACTTTGCGTCGCCAACCGTTGAAGAAATTACGCATGACTCGCCTTATGTGCTTTGCAGACAGTGCGCAGGATCTCCCGGAAATCCCTTATCGCGACAAGTTGCCGTTGACCGGCGAGTGGGGCAGAATACTGTATCTTCAAAAGGGAACCTATGCGAAACTTTGTCAGTCGTCGGACCGCACTTCAGACGCTCGCCACTGCTGTTGGTACTGCGATCAGTCCCTCGTCATTCACCGGGGCTGCCCGCGCTGCCGATGATGCGACGGCGAAGAAAGAGACCAAGTTGCCGACGACAGGGGTGTCGAATCCCGATCTAGTTTCGTTCGATAACCTGATGACCGAATTTCTGCAGCAGCACGACGTGCCCGGCGGGGCGCTGGCCGTCACTCGCAATTCGCAGTTGATTTACGCTCGTGGTTTTGGCTTTGCCGAAAAGGAAACGCAGCGGCCAGTGCAGCCTGACTCGCTGTTTCGCCTGGCGAGTATCTCCAAGCCATTGACGGCCGTGGCGGTCATGCAATTGGTGCAGCAGGGGAAGTTCGGGCTGGACGATCGCGTCTTCGATGTCCTGCCGGCGAAGGATTGGCTGCCCCCAAAGCACGACGAGCGATTGCGAGCGATCACGATCCGGCATCTGCTGCAGCACACTGGCGGTTGGGACCGCGAGAAGTCGTTTGATCCGATCGGACGAGTGCGCCGGATCGCCAAGTTCGTCAACAAGCCGCTTCCCGCCATGCCAGCGGATGTGATTCGTTACACGCTGTCACTGCCGTTGGACTTTGATCCCGGGACGCGCTATGCCTATTACAATGTCGACTATCTGATTCTAGGCCGCTTGATCGAACATGCGACAGGGCAGAATTACGAAGCGTATGTGAAACAATATGTGCTCGCTCCGGTCGGCATCTCGCGGATGCAATTGGGTCGAGCATGGAAGGGAGATCTTGCGCAGGGCGAAGTCTGCTACTATGACGCAGATAAGCAGGAACACATTGCCATTAATGGTTCGAAGCTTGGTGAAATGGTTCCGCAGGTTTACGGACCGGAGAACGTGGAAGGGTACGAAGCGCACGGGGGCTGGATCGGATCGGCCATCGATCTGACTCGATTCGCCTCCGCGTTCGACAAGCCCGAGGTGTGTCCGCTGCTGAGCCAGAAATCGATTCAAACGATGTGGTCTCGCCCTGAGGGAGCCCCGGGGCACGATACGGATGGCAAACCAAAGGACATGTACTACGCTTGCGGCTGGAGTGTTCGACCGGTTGGGAACGAAGGTCGCGCCAACACGTTTCATTCAGGGTTGATCTCGGGAACTTCCACGCTGCTCGTGCGTCGGCATGATGGTCTGAACTGGGCGGTGCTGTTCAATACCGACCACGATCAGAAAGATAAAACGCTATCGAGTTTGATTGACCCGTTGGTTCATGACGCGGCCAAAGCCGTGAAGACGTGGCCGGAGAAGCCCATCACGGCGTAGGGCAATCGGCTGGATTCCGATCACGACTTTGACTGCGGTCGCTGGTTCCTTTCCTGCGCCTCTTCGAAAGGATTTGCCATGTGTTGCTTTT
>DASYEA010001187.1:0-8065 GCA_036499265.1 Schlesneria sp.
TCGCCCGCAGAGACACAATGTGAGAAAAAGCATTGCGCAAAGCGAGAGTCGATGATGACGCGAGCGAAGCGGCATGGCGAGTTCCTTCGATTCTGCGTGACGATTGTTGGCGTACGACGGGGAGGTCAACAATACTGCGAAGGCTCCGAAGTGAACAACGCTCGCGATCATGAAGACATTCGCGTGAGGGCCACGATACAAAGATCGTCGCTCGGCTTGCGGCCTTGGCGAAAACGATCAACCGCCCCCATGAGCTTGTTAATTCGCTCGCCCGCATTGGCTACTGAATCCAGCAATGAGTCATCCAGTCGTTCCATGCCAAAGATCTCGCCAGCGGGATTGAATGCTTCGCTGACTCCGTCTGTGTAAAGCACGAGTTCGTCACCAACGTCGAGATTGATCGTGACCGGATGACAAGGATTTTCGAGCAGCACACCCAAAGGGAAGCCGGTTCGGTTCTCGCCCACTTGAAGGACCGTTCCATTCCGCTTTCGCAGACGAGGGAGTGGATGGCCGGCATTGGCGATACTGAGCGTGTGCTTGTGTGGGTCGAGCACCACGAGGCAAAAGGTGATGAAATCGCTATCCGATCTGCAGACGGACCGGTTCAACTCGTCCATCGCCGACTTCAACGATGTCGCACTCGAGATGCAGTGCCGCAGTTCTGAGATGAATTCGGCAATGCGCAGGGAGGCAGGCAGCCCTTTGCCGGAGGCATCGGCCACAGCTAGCATCAGTCGCCCATCTGACAGACGATGATAGATGTAGGCATCACCTCCAACGATTTGAGCGGCGCAGTAGTACTGCGCGAACGAGTAGCCTGATACCTGTGGAGATTCGGTGGGGAGCATCCGCAATTGGATTTGGCGCGCAGTTTCCAATTGATGCCGCGTCAGTTCGTGCTCGACAACAACTTCGTGCGCACGGGCATAACCGATGGCCTGCGCGGCGAGGGTGGCGGCACCGCTGACAAAGGCCAGGTCATCTTCAAAGAATTTCGCCTGAGAATCCTCGGTTTCCAGGATCACGATGCCGAGAGCGGACCGTGTGGGGCCGATCACGATCGGGACGTACATCGTGGATGAGAAGGTGGACTCCAATGCCGATTCGCAGCTTTCATCTCCCGTGTTATGGATCGAGCCGATTCCCTCTTCTAAAGTCTGACGGGCTAGAGAATAGTCGCCGGGCATGTCAGTGGCTGTCGATCCGTCGGCATCGCGTCCGTGCTTGGTGGCGCGGGGGGACAATTGACCGTCTTTCTCGACCAGGAGGATTTCACCACTGCTCGCTTGCGGGAACGTCTGAAACAAGATCTCGAGGATCTTGGGCAGGATGACATTCACATCCAGGCTATGACCTAGTTGCTGGATGATTCCGAGCACGTTATCCAACCGGACGCGCAGGCGGTTGGGCAGGCGTTCGCAATCGGCAGAGGGGACAGGTTCTTGATAAGCCGGCATCGATCCGCTGGAGGGGGTCTTCGACTCCTCGAACCGAAAGAAGCGGATCGGCACATCGTACAAGTTGATCCGATCACCATCCTGCAGGGGAACGGGACTGTGGATCGGACGGCCATTGAGGAACGTTCCGTTAACGCTATCCAGATCTTCCAACAGGTACTCACCGAGTCGCTCGACAATTCTGGCGTGCTCGCGCGAGATTGATCTTTTATTTAGAACAACGTCACAAAAACCTGATCGTCCAATGACGCATTCGTGTTGCATGGATAGCGAGAAAGTGGTCCCCGTCAGTGGAGGCCCCATCACGACAAGGCTGGCCATACATCGGCTCCCTCCTAAGGAAGTTGGCCCTTCCCAAAGTTTTCATCGGGCTATTGCCCGAGGCAGACGACGTGATGTCACGTTCTTTAGCAGCGTCCGTTTCGGATTTGCAATAGGCGAATCTCCGTCAGAAGTCATCACACTTGATCGCTATGATGGATGCGCGAAGAACACCTCACTAACACTACGCAGTCGGTTTTCGAAACGTTCACACAAAATTTCCAGTTCTCGCGTTTTCAAGAAAATCTCTTGGGCCAGCCACGAGCGACTTGCGGTCGACCGGAGTCGACATTGCACGCTATCAAATTTGAACTGTGGGCAACTGAAGAACACATGAAGTAACGAAGATGTTATCCAGTGATGCTGGACTCGATTCGTTGCTCGATCATACTGCAGTACGTCGTCAGGTGTCGCGCAGTTCGGATGCGGTGCGGGCGAAACCGTTGCGACTTGCGAAACAAATCGATGTAATGTGACTCATGCAGTTCTGCAGTCGCTCCGGCGGCGCTTCGATCCTCTCGTTCTGAGAAAATTAGGAGATCCTGGTGACAGCCGATTCGATCACTGTTCCTGAATTGCTACCGAAGAAGAAAGCGCCACCCTGGTTGGCTCCGCTAACGGGGATGGGTCAGATCATGTTTCAGGACAGCCCTTGGACAGGAGCGTTCTTTCTGACCGGCATCGCAATTGTCTCCCCGGTTACGGCCGCTGGTGGGGCATTGGGAGCAATGATCGGCACGTTGACCGCGATGTTGTTGAAGTATGACGAGAAGGAAATTCGCGACGGCATCTACGGCTTCAATGCGAGCTTGGTGGGAATCGCGATGATCGTCAACTACCAGCCGGAGTTATTGACCTTCGCGCTGGTTATCCTCGGTTCGGCGGTGTCGACGATGCTGACGCGTGAAATGCGTCGCCGAGTCCCTTTTCCCACGTATACGACTCCATTCGTTGTGACCACCTGGGTGGTGCTCTTCATGGCAAATGAATTGAGCATTACACCGGTCGTGCCTCCGAAAGAAGCGGAAGGGACATTGGATATCGCTTCGGCCGTGGTCCGAGGCGTCAGTGAGGTGATGCTGCAGGCGAATGTGCTGACTGGAATGTTATTTCTGGTCGGGATTCTGCTTCGCTCCTGGCGTGGCGCCGTGTGGGCGCTAGTTGGGTCATTGGTGGGCCTGTTGACGGGACTATCGCATTCAGCACCTGAACCAAACCTGTCGCTGGGTATCTACGGATACAACGCGGCACTTGCGGCCATGGCCATGACACTCTATCGACGATCCGTCACGCTGCCATTGTTCGCAGTGATTCTCTCTGTCCCGGTGACCGAGATTTTCCCCGTGCTGGGCCTGAAAACTTTAACAGCGCCTTTTGTAATTGCCTGCTGGGCTGTCATCGGTATGGATAAGCTCGATCAGAAGCTGTATGCAGATCAGGCGCCACCCTTTGCAGACTGATGAGGCCGGGTTTTATCCACATCTCGAATGCACTTGTTTTCATCGTTCACGATTGCCAAGATGCTGCCGCTACGCCGTGCTGCATACAGAGAGACGACAGCATTGAATGTAGGAACCCTTTCGTCTGGCCGAACCGTTTCGCGACAACGTGGCCCTGCGACTGCACTGGAGAAATAGAATGCATCTGACGCCGCGGGAAATGGAAAAGATCCTGATCTATTCGCTGGCCGAGATCGCGCTGAAGCGAAAAGCAAAAGGATTGAAGCTGAACCACCCGGAATCCATGGCCGTCATTTGTGCCGCGGCCATGGATGGAGCTCGCGAAGGGAAGACCCTGGAAGAAGTCATGGATACGGCGGCACATGTCTTAACGCGCGAGGATGTGATGGAAGGGGTCGCTGAGATGATCCCTTACGTACAACTCGAAGCTGTTTTTACGGACGGCAGTCGGCTGATTACGGTTCACGACCCCATCCACTAACCAGAGGAGAATTCCAATGGCTAAGAAAGAAACGCCAAAAGAAGCCCCCGTTGAAAAGAAGACGCCAGTCGGCGGGTTGGTATTGGGAGAGGGTGATATCGAAATCAATGCGGGGCGCCCGACCGTGACGCTGAAGGTTCGCAACACCGGAGATCGGCCGATCCAGATCGGATCGCACTTTCACTTTTTCGAAGTGAATCGCGCGTTGGAATTCGACCGCGCCGCAGCGTTCGGCAAGCGGCTCGATGTTCCCGCCACCACGGGCGTGCGGTTTGAGCCCGGAGATGAGAGAGAAGTGACGCTCGTTGCCATGGCCGGGAAGCAGCGAATCTACGGATTCTCAAACCTGGTCGATGGTTGGACCGGTGGCAGTGATTCGACTTATCGACCCAACTATGGTGAATCCGTAAAGCGTGCTGAAGAACTCGGATTCAAATCGAAGAAATCATCGAAGTAGTAACGTCGGACCAGAGGAGCCACAACCATGTCCAGAATGTCCCGCAAGGAATACTCGGATCTGTTCGGTCCCACGACGGGCGACAAGATCCGTCTCGCTGATACCGACCTGTATATCGAGATCGAAAAGGATCTTCGTACTTACGGTGACGAAGCCGTCTACGGCGGCGGCAAAACGCTGCGCGACGGCATGGGGATGGACAACACCCTCACCAGCGCCGCTGGTGCGTTGGACTTGGTCATCACGAATGCGACGATCATCGACCCCTACCTTGGCATCATCAAAGCTGACATCGGCGTCAAGGCCGGGAAAATTGTCGGCGTTGGCAAGGCTGGCAATCCCAATACGATGGCCGAAGTCACGCCCGGCCTGGCAGTTGGTCCAGCAACGGATGCCATCAGCGGTGAACATCTGATTGTGACACCCGGCGGAATGGATTCTCACATCCATATGATCTGCCCTCAGCAGGTTGAAACGGCGCTCAGCAACGGGATTACGACCTTCTGGGGTGGTGGCTTTGGCCCCACCGACGGGACGAACGGAACGACGATCACCTCCGGGCCCTGGAACCTGGAAATGATGTTCCGGGCAATCGAAGAACTGCCGATCAATTTCGGCCTGCTCGGGAAGGGCAACTCATCCGGTCGCGAACCGCTCGTCGAGCAAGTTCTGGCTGGAGCGACGGGCTTCAAGATTCACGAAGACTGGGGTTCGACACCCGCCGCGATCCGCCGTGCCTTGGAAGTCGCTGAAGAATACGACGTCCAAGTCGCAATCCACACGGACACGCTCAACGAATCCGGCTATGTCGAAGACACGATTGCTGCGATTGATGGTCGCACGATTCACACTTATCACACAGAAGGTGCTGGCGGTGGACACGCTCCCGACATCATCAAGATTGCGGGTGAACCAAATGTGTTGCCCAGTTCGACAAATCCCACGCTGCCCTACGGCGTGAACTCGGTTGCCGAACTGTTCGACATGATCATGGTCTGCCACAACCTGAATCCGAAGATTCCGTCCGACGTGGCGTTCTCGGAAAGTCGCGTCCGTGCCGAAACAATCGCTGCGGAAAGCGTGCTGCACGACATGGGGATTCTCTCCATGATCACCAGTGATTCCCAAGCGATGGGTCGCGTCGGTGAAAATTGGATTCGTACGATTCAGACTGCCGATTCGATGAAGAAAGCTCGCGGCAAATTGCCGGAAGATGCAGCCGGCAACGACAACTTTCGCGTGCTGCGGTTCATCTCGAAGGTAACGATCAATCCGGCCATCGCCCAGGGTGTCGGTCATGTGATCGGCTCGATCAGTCCCGGCAAGATGGCTGACCTTGTATTGTGGGAACCCGCCTTCTTCGGTGCGAAGCCTAAGATGATCATCAAGGGTGGCATGATCAACTGGGCTTGTATGGGTGACCCGAATGCATCCTTGCCGACACCACAACCCGTGTTCTATCGCCCGATGTTCGGAGCGCTGGGAACGGCCCTTTCGAAGACTTGTGCCACCTTCGTCTCTCGAGCAGCTTACGACTTGGACGTTGCCAAGAAGTACGACCTGAAGAGAATGGTGATGCCGGTTTATGGAACGCGAACCGTCACCAAGCGTGACATGGTTCGAAACTCGACCTTGGCTGACATTCAGGTGAATCCACAAACCTTTGCCGTGACCGTCGATGGCGTACACGCGACCGCTCCGGCGCCGAAGACGATCTCGCTCAATCAACTCTACTTCTTCAGTTGATTGGCAGTGAACCCGATTTCACCGAATGGCAATTTGTAGTCCCGAGCAGACGCTTTCCAGAATTTGTTTCGGAAGGCGGAGAATTAACGCGGAGAACGATGTGATTATTGTGGAGACGATCGTCGGGAATGCCACCGACGATGCCTGGAAGACAGAGCTTGCCGACGCAGCCCTCGACTATCTCGATCTTGATCAGTGGCAGGCCCAGAAGAATCGGTTTCGCACAACAACAGAGCAAGGTTTGGAACTGGCCCTCTCGCTCGAGCGCAACACTCATCTGAGAAACGGAGACATCCTGGTCTGGGACACGGCGGCTCGTAAAGCAGTTATCACACGGATCACCTTGCAAGATGTCCTGGTCATCGACTTCTCACCGCTGCTCGAACAGCAGACCGCTGCCATCGCGCAGACTTGTTTCGAGTTGGGTCACGCTCTCGGAAACCAGCATTGGCCGGCGGTCGTCAAAGGATCCAAGGTCTTTGTACCGCTGACTGTAGCTCGTCAAGTGATGGCTTCCGTGATGAAGACACATGCCTTTACCGGGATTACATACGAATTCGTCGCCGGGACCGAGGTCATCCCCTACCTGGCCCCGCATGAAGCCCGACGCTTGTTTGGCGGAGCCAATTCGACACCGCATTCTCACAGTCAGCAGTATGCTCAAGGCAACTGACTCTTTGCGTTTCCTGCTGTCTGACTGGAGTTCCGATTTCCGTGACGAGCATTCCTGAGCTCATGCGCGCCCTGCAGTTTGGTGATTCCATGCTGCCCGTTGGCGCATTCTCATTCTCCAACGGACTGGAATCGGCTGTCCAGCAAAGTGTCGTGCATGATCTGGAGACGTTGCGGCAATTCGTCAGAACGGCCGCAGAACAAGCCGCGACCGCTGACGGAATCGCATTGCTCGAAGCACATCGCGGAGCGCACGCCAAGGCTCTCGATCGCGTCATCGCGGCGGACCAAGCGGTGTATTGCCGCAAGCTGAACGAAGAAATGCGGACGATGACAATCCGCATGGGACGAAAATTAGGGGAAATGGCTCTACAAGTGCTGCCCGATCCGCCGCTCGTCAGTGACTGGCTGGCGGCCATTAAGCAGAATGATACTCCCGGAACCTATCCGGTCGCACAGGCATTGGTCTTCTCGGCATTGGGCCTGTCCGAGCAGGACACGTTCGCTGTGCAACAGTACGGCGTGGCGTCGATGATCCTTGGAGCGGCATTGCGGCTGATGAAAATCAGCTACCTCGATACGCAGGCCATCTTGTTCGAAATCAATCAGTCGGCCCAGGCAGCGTATCAGCGCATCGCCAAGGCTCAACTCGATGACATGTCAACGTTCTCACCCGTACTGGACATCCTCGCCGCGACACATGTCAAATCGCGAATTCGCATGTTTATGAATTGAAGAAGTCAGGAAACGCATCCATGAAGAAGATTACGCGGATCGGGATTGGCGGCCCTGTGGGCTCGGGGAAGACGGCATTGATCGAGGCACTCACGCCGATGTTGATGAGAATGGGTGTCCGCATCCTGATCATCACGAATGACATCGTGACAACCGAAGATGCCAAGCACGTGCAGAGAACTCTAAAAGGGATTCTCCTGGAAGAGCGAATCATCGGCGTCGAAACGGGTGCCTGTCCGCACACCGCCATCCGCGAAGATCCCAGCATGAATCTGGCGGCCGTCGAAGACATGGAATCGCGCTTCCCCGAATCTGACTTGGTGTTGATCGAATCCGGCGGTGATAACCTGACCCTCACCTTCAGTCCGGCACTGGTCGACTTCTTTATCTATGTCATCGACGTCGCAGCAGGGGACAAGATCCCCCGCAAAAATGGTCCCGGCATCACACAGTCGGACATTCTCGTCATCAATAAGACGGATCTGGCTCCGTACGTCGGAGCCAGCCTGGAAGTGATGGATCGCGATTCGAAAATGATGCGTGGCAAAAAGCCATATCTCTTCACCAACTGCAAGACGGGTGAAGGACTGCCTGAACTGGCCCAGTTGCTGCGTGAACAATGTCTCTTCGATCTCGAACTCTCAGCACCCACTCCATGACGCCGCAACACCTTCTGCCTGAACTCGCACCTTACCTGGATGAACCGAAACAACTGCCGACCGGTTCATTCGGC
>DASYEA010001188.1:0-9410 GCA_036499265.1 Schlesneria sp.
TGAAGTATCCCGGCTCAGTCGTCACTTCTGGCAACTCGGTTTACGACAGGACAGTCATCGGTGTCTATGTGGATACGACAGGACTCGTCCATGGATATGTTGCCACCGTTCCCCTGTCTCAATCCATTCCAGTCACTATGCCTTGGTTCCTGGAAGCGATTACTGATGCCTACAACAGAATCCTAAGGACGCTGCCACAGACCATCTTCGGCTAAGTCGTCAGAGGCATCACGTTTACCGGCAGCCTACGGGTGCTTCTCGCATCGGTGGGCTGCTTTTGCTGAGTGCCGGATTGCAAACATTAGGGACCGAGTTGCAAGAACTGCGTATCGGTCGTCTGGCCCGTGAATACAGTAGTTTCTTGCGAAACTCGGAATCGGTGTGAAATTCCAGGAGATTCCAGTTGGCCCCGATATGATGGGAGACGAGCTTTAGATTCTGATTGTTGGTGTGCAAGACGGTGTTTCTATGTGCCGCAACTTCATTCTGGGTGTGGGCCTGATTGCGTGCTTGATTCCAGCGAGTACATTCGCTCAGGACTGGCGAAAAACTGTCACAATCGAAGTCTATCTCACTGAAGGCACCCGTCTGTTTATCGAAGGTCAAGAGAAGGCGTATCAGGGACCCAAGCGCCGCTTCGTCTCGCCGCCACTCCCCCAGGGCAAGTACACCTACACCATTAAGGCGATCACTCCCGGCCCTATGGGACCGGAGACAGTCACACATCAGCTTGATGTTCGGCCGGGTGACTTCGAATCGATCGACCTGCGCCCGCCAGGGCAACGGCCCACAACCGACGTCGAATATGAGCCAACACCACAGAAGGTGGTCGATGCATTGTTGCGCCTGGCGAAAGTAACCAAAGACGACGTGGTCTGGGATCTCGGATGCGGGGACGGGCGCATTCCGGTGACGGCCGCCAAGGAGTACGGCTGCAAGGCGCATGGTTTCGACATCGATCTCGAACGCGTCAAGGAATCCCTCGCCAGCTCGCGCAAACACGGCCTGGAGAAACTGGTCAAGATCGAACAGCGCGACATCTTCACGCTCGATCTCAGCAAAGAGCCGACGATTGTCGTTCTCTACTTACTACCGAGCCTCAACGCCAGATTGTTACCGCAACTCCGCAAGCTGCCGCCGGGCGCACGCGTCATTTCGGTCGCACATCGTATGGCCGACATCAAACCAGATGAGCAGCTTGTGATTGAAACTGAGTTGGGTGAGTTCGACGTCTATCTCTGGAAGTCCGAGACGCTCCGTGGCAATTGACTCGCGGTCCATGTCGCTCGATGGCCAAACACGGCAACCGATGTGTCGAAGACGCAACGCACTCCAGTCATTGCTTCCGTGCAGGTGCAGTCGTGAACTGGCAGTCGAGCAAGGCGCGAAATACCTGGCTGTCACGGTTTTGGAGTCCTCGACAAGGCGGTGTTTTTTGAGGCGTTAGAGAATAGGTCGTCAGGAACTCCGCAATACCGAGTTAAGCACCACTTGGAATCTGGTAACCCCCGGACCTGGCTAGCTAGTGTCTCGTCCAGCCTAAATCTTGGGGTTGTGGAGAATTCGACTTTTGTGGTACCTCCGCGATCACAAGGAGGTTCCGATGAACAAGAAGTATATTGTACGGCTGACGGACGTGGAACGGGCCGTCTGTGAAGCGACAGTCAAAAAAGAGCAGGGTAAGTCCGAGAAACTGCGTCGAGCGGTCATCTTACTCAAGTCTGACATTGATGGCCCGTGTTGGAATGATGAGAAGATCAGCGAGGCTGTCGGTTGCCGAATTCGAACGGTCGAGAATGTCCGTCGGACGTTTGTTCTGGAGGGCTTCGAGGCAGCTCTGATTCGCCAGAAACGAACAGAATCTCCGACTCCGAAGTTGCTGGATGGGGCCGGCGAGGCGAAACTGATCGCCATGCGGTTGGGTCGGCCGCCGACGGGCTACGGACATTGGACGCTTCGGTTGCTCGCCGACCAACTGGTGGCCTTGGAGGTTGTGGAATCCATCTGCCCTGAAACGGTCCGACAGACGCTTAAAAAAACGGCATGACCAAGCGAAAAATCGAGTACTGGGTCATTCCTCCCGATGCGGACGGGGAGTTCGTCGCGCACATGGAGGAGGTGTTGGAGACCTACGAAAAAGCCCACAATCCCGATTGTCCCGTCATCTGTATGGACGAGCAACCGGTGCAACTCATTGGGGAGACACGCACACCAATCCCCGCCACCAAGGAACATCCTGAGCGAGTCGATTACGAATACGAACGCCTGGGAACGGCCAGCATCTTCATGTTTGCCGAGCCGATGTCGGGCTTCCGTCAAGCGACAGCCCGACCGCGCCGTACGAAGATCGATTGGGCATTGGAAGTCGCGCAACTGCTGGACTCCCGCTACAACAAGACGCCACAGATCACGCTGGTCTGCGATAACCTCAACACGCATACGAAGGGGGCGTTCTATGAAGCGTTCCCTCCCGACAAAGCTCGCGAGTACGTCCGTCGGATTAATTTTGTCTACACTCCCAAACACGGGAGTTGGCTCAACGTGGCGGAATGCGAACTCAGTTGTCTGACAAGTCAATGCTTGTCCAACCGTCGCATCGGCGACATTACCGTTCTGCAATCGGAAATCGCCGCCTGGGCTGACCGAACAAATACCCGGCAAAGAGCCGTCGACTGGCAATTCACGATTGAGAAAGCACGAATAAAATTAAAGCGACTCTACCCGAAAATTTAGACTGGACGGGACACTAGCCTTCGCCCTCAGCCTTCTTCGGCGGCCAGTCAAACGTTCGACGCACAGCTTCTTTTTCGGGGGCGAAGTGGATCAGGTTGACCTGGATCTGCTCGAAAGTCGGCAGATTTTCAAACGTCTTGGCAATCTCCAGCACGCGATCATTGATCTGCTCCGCCTGCGCTTGCTCGACGTAGGGGTCGAATGGAACGCTCATCGAGATTCGCAGGATCCAAGGGCCGCGGCCACGGACACGGCCTCCTTCGACATTCGGCCGAGAATGCCTGAATTCCCGACCAATCGCCTCGCGCAGTGGTCTAAAGGGGCCGGTATGCAGCTCGAAATAGATGAATAGCGTGGCCGTGGCGCAAATCCCCAATGCCAGCATTCCAATCACAACTGCTTTGCCAGAGATCTCCTGTGTCTTGCGGGGTGAAGCGGCGGAGACATTTTCGGGTGGGACATTCATCAATTCGTTCATTTCGATAAAGGCGAGTGCTGCCGAATGTCTGTGACTCGTCGCCGGAACGACTTGAGTCTACGAGCATTTGTCAGATTGTAATGATGCTGGCCAAAACCGCGAGCGGCACGATGATTGCCTAAATCGCAGCTTATTGGAGTTTTTGGCAGACTTTTACCCCGCCATTGACCAGCTTTCGCAACCCCAATAGACTTGCCGGAGAGCAAGTTACGTCGTTAATGTCCGAGATTGGCCGATTGCGGAACCCTCGGGCGCGACAGCATTCCCGGACGTCGGGCGATCCGGAAGACTGTCGGATCGGCAGACGGATTGGTGCTGGCACCATTTGGGAACGGCTCGATCGCAGGAAGATGGGATTGGTAAGACGCGTCCCCGCGTCATTTCAACGGATGAAAAATGGAAATCCTCGATAAGTTTGGCGACGCGTTCAATGTGGTGCTGGGCGGGACTGAGCGATTCATCACTCGAATCTTCGGTTCCTCGAACGAACGACGAGTCCGCCAGATTGGTTACGTCCGCGACAAACAAGGCAATTCGTCGATCGTACCGGGATCACCGCTGGACCGGATCAACCAGCTTGAACCAGTCTTGGAAAAATTGTCCGACGCCGAGTTGCGCGAGACCGCCTCGAAGCTGCGTCGACGTCTGGCCGCCGGCGAAACGTTGGACGACATCCTGCCCGATGCCTTCGCTGCCGTCCGTGAATCCGGCAAACGCTACCTGAAGATGCGTCACTATGACGTTCAGATGGTGGGTGGCTATATCCTTCACCAAGGCATGATCGCCGAAATGGTGACCGGGGAAGGGAAGACGCTGGTCGCCTCCCTGCCGGCCTTCCTGAACGGTGTCGCCGGTTCAGTTCACGTCATCACCGTGAACGATTACCTGGCCCAACGCGATATGGAGTGGATGGGTCCGCTGCACATGGGGCTGGGTCTCACCATCGGCGCCATTCAGTCCAACATGGGACAAGAAGAGAAGCGCCAGGCCTACGCTTGCGATATCACCTACGGAACGAATAACGAGTTCGGGTTCGATTACCTCCGCGACAACATGAAAAGCTTCAAAGAGGAGCAGGTTCAAGGTCCGTTGGTGTACGCGATCATCGACGAAATCGACAACATTCTGATCGATGAAGCCAGAACGCCGCTGATCATTTCGGGACGGGCTCACGACGATGTTTCGAAGTATCCCGTAGCTGACAAACTCGCTCGACAGTTGCAGCGTGATGTTCACTTCGAACTGAAGGAAAAGGAACACACCTGCCACCTGACTGAAGCAGGGATCCGTCACGCCGAAGAACTCGCGGGTGTCGAAAGCTTCTACACTCCCGGAAACATGGAATGGCCGCATCTGCTCGACAATTCGCTGCGAGCCCATCACCTGTACAAGAAGGATGTCGATTACATTGTCCGCGATGGTGAAATCATCATCATCGACACGCACACCGGTCGTATGATGGAAGGCCGTCAGTGGAGCGATGGTCTACACCAGGCCGTCGAAGCCAAAGAAGGTGTGAAGGTCAAGGAAGAGACCCAGACACTCGCCACAGTCACATTGCAGAACTTCTTCAAGCTTTACAAGAAACTGTCCGGGATGACCGGAACGGCGATGACCGAAGCTTCGGAATTCGTGAAGATCTACAACCTGGACGTCGTCTCGGTTCCGACCAATCGGCCGCTCAAACGAATCAATCATCCCGACGCAATCTACCGCACCGAAAAGGAAAAATGGGGCGCGGTCGTCGAAGAGATCAAGGAAGTCCACGAGACCGGTCGTCCGGTGCTGGTGGGGACCGTCTCCATCGAGAATTCGGAAAAAGTCAGCCACATGCTGACACGCAATGGGATCAAGCATTCCGTCCTGAACGCCAAGTTCCACGAGCGAGAAGCCGAATTCATCGCGCAGGCCGGTCGCATGAATGCTGTCACCATCGCCACCAACATGGCAGGTCGCGGGACCGACATTATCCTGGGTGGCAATCCCGAATACCTCGCCTGGGATGATCTGAAGCAGAAATACGAATCGCGGTTGCAAGTTCCCAAATACGAATGGGAAGAAGTCACAAAGGCCATCGCTGTTCGTGAAGGGATGGCGGACGAGGGGCGCAAGGTCGCCGAAGCGGGTGGACTGCACGTCGTTGGTACAGAACGACACGAATCACGTCGTATCGACCTGCAGCTTCGTGGTCGTGCCGGTCGTCAAGGGGATAACGGATCCAGCCGCTTCTTCCTGTCGCTGGAAGACGACCTGATGCGAAAGTTCGGCGGCGAGTGGGTCAAGGAATGGCTTGCCGCGCTGGGGATGCAGGAAGGTGAACGCATCGAGAGCAAGATGGTCACCCGGCAGATCGAGAACTCGCAGAAGAAGGTCGAAGAAAAGCACTTCGAACAGCGCAAGAATTTGCTCGAATATGACGAAGTCATGGATGAGCAGCGGAAGCGAGTCTACTCGTACCGCCAAGCCGTTCTCGAAGGCGCAGACTGCCGGGCATTGATCGTATCGATGATCGACAAGCAACTGACGCGCTGGACCGAGCACTTCCTGAAGCCGACCTATCGTTGGGAAACGATTGTCGAGTGGGCGCGAGCCCGTTGCGAACTCGAACTGGAATTGCGAGATCTCCGCGGGATGGAACCCGAAGTGATGATCGATTATCTGAAATCCACCGCCGATCGTCAGGCCGATATTCAGATTCAGGAGAAGATTGAAGAGAACTTGCCGCGCGATGTGGAAGATGATCGCGATCGAAATTGGCAGGCGATGTCGATGTGGGCCAATCGTCGCTTCGGCCTGAACACCAACGATCGCGAATTGAAGAAGATCGGCTTGGATGACATTCATCAGGCACTCTACGCCCGTGCTCAAGAATCGATTCAACGATTCGATTTCTCTCCCGTCGAAGTCTTCCTGCACGATGATTGGGGCCGCCAATCCCTTTCAGGCTGGGTGAAGCAGCAATACGGCATCGATTTGGCACCCGCCACGTTCGAAGGCCAGGAGCCCGAAGCTGCGGCTGCCACAATCAAAGAAAAGATTGTGGCACTCTACAAGCACCGCGATGTGGAATACCCCGTCTCGGTTGGCCTGTCGCACTTCATGGCGGAAGACAGAGGTGGGGAGCGATACAACCGCGAAGGTCTGGCCAACTGGGCCACGCGACGCTTCTCGACGCCAATCACGCCAGAGCAGTTCGAAGGTCGATCACGCGCTGACCTCGCTCAAGCACTGATGGCTCTCAGTGCCGAATACTTCGCACGAGGTCGCATCATCGAGCAACTCGACGATCGCCTCGACAAAGCCTGCCAGGGACCGATCACGAACGGCCATCCCGCGCCGGCTGGCCAGACCGCTGCGGGAGCAATCACGAATCCTGCCGCTGCTGTCGAGTTGATCGAATGGGCCAATCAAGAATTCCGCTCGGAACTCGATCCCACGGCGTACAAGGAATCGAACCGAGAAACTCTGGAACACGCTGTTCGCTGGGCCTACGAACGCTGCTACCGCCCTGAACTTTATCAAGCCGAGCGATCGGTGATTCTGGATACGCTCGATACGTCATGGAAAGACCACCTGTATTTCATGGACCATCTGCGGTCCGGAATCGGCCTGGTCGGATACGCTCAGAGGGATCCCAAGACGGAATACCGTAAAGAGGGGATGGCCGCGTTTGAACAAATGTGGGACCGCGTCGCCGCTCAAGTGACCGGAACAGTCTTCCGAATTGAAGTTGAAGTTCCAGAGTCATCCGGGTCGGTCTGGCAGATCACCTCGACAGACCATGCCTCTCCTGTCGAAGACATTCCGGATGATCATCCGGCCCTCGCCGGCAGTGGCATGCAACCTGGTCAAGATCCTCAGTCAATCGACCCCATTCGCAACTTCGGCGATCGAGTCGGCCGGAACGATCCCTGTCCTTGTGGAAGCGGTAAGAAGTATAAGAAGTGCCATGGTGCTGGCCTGTAAACTTGGATAGCACTCGAACAGTGATCGCTTCGAAAGGGAATGGATGCCCTTCATCGTTGGTTGGTTTCTCAATTGTGTTTATGCCTTGCTGTTGCTGGCCGTGGCTCCAGTGTTGGTCTATCGCCGCATCAGATTCGGAAAGTACCGCGGCGGCTGGCGCGAGAAGTTAACCGGACAGCTTG
Organism: Schlesneria sp.; assembly: GCA_036499265.1. GTDB lineage: Bacteria > Planctomycetota > Planctomycetia > Planctomycetales > Planctomycetaceae > Schlesneria. The sequence continues at coordinate 7,360 of DASYEA010001188.1, forward strand.
TCCGTCAGCATCCCGATAGACTGTGCATCTGGTTTCACGCGGTCAGCGTGGGTGAGGTCTTGCAATTGCAGAAAGTGCTCGACGAGACCGCGTCGAGATTCCCCGCAGCCGAGCTTTTCATTACCACGACGACGGATACGGGTTACGAAGTCGCTTGCACGAAATACTCACAGTACACGATTGCCTATTTTCCGTTGGATTTTACGTGGGCGGTCTCGCAGGCTTTGAAGTCCATCCAACCAGATCTGGTGGTCCTCGTCGAATTGGAACTATGGCCGAACTTTATTTTTCAGTGCCATCAGCGTGCGATTCCCCTGGCTCTGATTAACGGGCGCATTGGAGAGAAAAGCTTTCGCGGCTATTCAAAGATCAAGCCGCTCCTGCGGCGCGTTCTCGAATGCTTCGATGTCCTCGCTGTTCAGAATGATATCTATGGTCAGCGTCTGATCTCGCTCGGTGCTCCAACTGGTCGAGTAGTCGTGTCTGGCAACATCAAGTTTGATCGGGCCGAATCCGACCGGTCCTCCGCGAAGACAATGGACTTGCGGCGTGCCTTTGGAATCCAACCTGACGAGCAAGTCTTTATCGCGGGCAGTACGCAATCACCCGAGGAGATGTATGCACTCGACGCATGGCGATCATTGCGGGCCGACTTCCCCAAGCTGCGACTGATCCTCGTCCCACGACACAAAGAGCGATTCGATGATGTCGCCGAATTGGTTCATCAACGAGGCGTCTCGTTGCTTCGGCGAAGTGAACATGCCGGTCCTGCCAATAGTACTTCTTCAGCGAACTCCACTTCGTCACATCCCGTAATCCTGCTGGACACATTGGGCGAACTGGCCGCCTGTTGGGGCTTAGCTGATATCGCCTTCGTTGGCGGAAGCCTGACGAATCGAGGCGGTCAGAACATGTTGGAACCCGCCGGATACGGTGCCGCTGTCTTGTTTGGCCCCAATACATGGAACTTCAAGGACATCACCGAAGCGTTGTTGTCGCGCAACGCCGCCAGGGTCGTTCGAAATGATGACGAACTAACCAGTGCCCTCAGAGAGCTACTTGAGAATCCGAACCTGGCGAAACAGCTAGGCCGGACGGCTCGTGAGTTTGTCGCAGAACAACAAGGTGCGACCGTGAAAACAGTCGACCTGATTGTGCCCCTGATATCGATTCCGCTGGTCGGAAAAGTTCGGGCCGCCTAAGAGCTTCGCGGCCATTCGTCAACTGACCAGTTCCGTGCTACGCTCAGGCGTGACACTCTTCGCGGTCTGATTGGCTGACAAATACTCACCATAGTTATAGCCGCGGTTTGGCCCTGCGATTGCTCCGTTGGCGATCGCTCCCAAGACGCGGATTCTTTGGTCTTGGATGATTTCGCGAACTCGAATCGCCGCCGCGCGGGTGTTCTTGTTGATGCGACTGACGATCAGCATGCCGTCTGTATGTTGAGCCAGAATGCATGGGTCACTGACTGCCAGCAATGGGGGAGCGTCAACGAAGACGAAGTCGTACTCGTCTCGGACATCGCGGATAACTTGATGTAGTCGTGGTGACGAAAGGAGCTCCGCTGGATTGGCCGGGACATGCCCGGCTGTCATCACGCTCAGTCCATTGATGATCGTGGGGCGAATGGCGTTGAGTGCGTCGATTTCTCCGGACAGAACTTCCGTGAAACCGATCCCCGGAGCCAACCGAAACAAATTGTGAACGTTCGGTCGGCGTAAGTCGCCATCGATCAGGAGGATCTTCTTACCTGATTGAGCGAGTGCAATCGCCAGGTTGCAGGCCAGAGTTGTCTTGCCATCACCTGGCTCAGCACTGCTGATCAGGACCGTGCGAGCCCCATGTTGATCGGCGGTCACGAGGAACGCCGTTCGAATCGATCGATAATCTTCCGCTTCAACTGAGTGCGATGCAACCAGGTATCGCAGGGCAGGATGAGGCCCGGCGCCGTGATTGTCCGCTGGAGGCTCGAATGCGACGACGCTTCCCAGCACGGGCTGGCGCAGAGTCGTTCGGACATCGCGAACGTTCTTCAGCGTCAAATCCTT
>DASYEA010001189.1:0-2812 GCA_036499265.1 Schlesneria sp.
GCCGATCCCGGCAATCGCCAGTACGCTGCTGACGACCATCATCAGCATGTTTGGTTCGTGATGATGAGCTTCCGGCAGGCCAGGAGTATGGGCCAGGTAATCGCCGTACAGATGCGTTGGTCCGGTGATGCCACCGATCACGAGAGCCGCAGCACCGAGCAAGAACAGCGGGATGGCCATTGCCGGCGGTGCGTCGTGTGGGTGATGTCCCGCTTCTTCCGGAAACTTCTCGGGCCCCCAGAACGTCATGAAGTAAGCTCGGAAGGTGTAGAACGCTGTCATCAGTGACGTCAGCAGAGCGATGCCGAGGATGATCTTGTAGAAGTCACCATGCTCAGGATTCTTCGACGCTTCCATGACGATCGCGAGGATTTCATCCTTGCTCCAGAAGCCCGACAGTAGTGGGAAGCCTGCGAGCGCCAGCGCACCAGCCAGAAATGTGATATGAGTGATCGGCAGTGCTTTGCGGAGTCCACTGAATCGACGCATATCGATCACGTCACCCATCGAGTGCATGACCGAACCTGCGGACAGGAACAACACAGCCTTGAAGAACGCATGTGTGAACATGTGGAACATGGCGAACGTCACCGCCAGTGTCGCCAGATTGGTACCAGCCCCAGCCGCACCTAATGCCATGAACATGTAGCCCAGTTGGCTCACTGTCGAGTACGCGAGGACTCGCTTCAGGTCGTATTGAGTGAGAGCCGTGATGGCCGCGACCAGTGCGGTTATCGCACCAATTGCGGCCACGAACATCTGAGCCTTCGGTGCGTGAACGAAGAAAGGAGTGCAACGAGCAACCAGATAGACGCCAGCAGTCACCATCGTTGCGGCGTGGATCAGTGCCGAGACCGGTGTGGGGCCTTCCATCGCGTCCGGCAACCAGACATGCAGTGGGAACTGAGCGGACTTCCCCATTGCTCCGATGAAAAGCAGGAAGCAGATCGTGGTGAAGACTTCCGGTTGCGACCTCAAGGCGTCGGCGATCTTCTGCGGGCTGCTGAACAGGACGTCAAAATCCAGAGTCTCAAATGTATTCCAGATCATGAATATGGCCAGCAGGAAGCCAAAGTCACCAATTCGGTTGACGACGAACGCCTTCTTCGCGGCTGCCGCGGCACTGGGCTTCTTGAACCAGAAGCCGATCAAAAGATAGCTGCACAGCCCGACTGCTTCCCAGAAGACGAACATCAACAGGAAGTTGCCGGCCAGCACCAGCATGCACATGGAAAACACGAAGGCCGAGATCGCCGCGAAGAATCGAGGATAACCCGGATCACCTTTCATGTACCCGCTGGCGAAAATCGCCACCAGCAGACTGACCGATGTCACCATCACCAGCATCAGGGCCGACATCGCGTCGGCCCGCAAGGTTGGCAGGACCAGCAATGTCGAGTTGCCGACGGGACCGATCCGAATCCACGGATTCGGCACCGTCTTGCCATCCACTTGCGTGTCACCGAAGACATTTGTCGAGATCGCATGCGATGGTTCGACATGCGCATGCTCATCGTGTTCGCCGTGCTCGGCATGTTCGACCGTCTTGCCGAATCCGGTCGGGACGACGTTGACGAGCAAGTGGATCGAGAGCGCCGCCGAGATGGCAATCGCCAGAACCACCGGTCGATGAGCATACTGGCGGCGGACCACGTGTCCGACGACCACAATCCACAGGCACGCCAGAAGTGGCGCGGCCGGGATCAGCCAGAGAACGTCGTTCGGTTTCAACCAGTCGAACACGGGATCAGTCTCTTTCTTCAGTCAGTCACTTCGGTCAATCAGTCACCAGGACGGCATCACTCAGCGAATCACTAAGCTTTTGTCGCGGGATTTGAAGGGGCACGGCCAGCCGGAGTCAGGTGTGGCAAGTCGGCATTCGGATCGAGAGGCTTGGCTTGTGGCGGAGCGTTGCCACTCGACAGCATCGGCAGGTCTTCCTCACCCAGGTTGCCCCACAGAAACACGTCGAGTGATTTGCGTCGCTGATACAGTGTCAGGATTAATGACAACGCCAACCCCGCTTCACACGCGGCAATCGTCAACACGAAGATGGTGAAAACCTGACCCTGCGGATTGCCGTGATAGCGGCCAAACGCAGTCAGGTTCAATGAGACGCCGTGCAGCATCAATTCGGTCGACAACACGATCAGGATCAGGTTCCGACGTGTCAGGAAACCAATCATTCCCAAGGCGAACAGGATCGCCCCGACAACAAGCTGACTTTCGAGTGCGGTGGATGTCATAGTGTTCCCTGGGACCTTCGCGGTGCAATCGCGATCGCACCAATCGTCGCGATCAACAGTACTGTCCCTGCCAATTCAACAACGTACAGGTAATCAGAAAAGAGCGATCGGCCAAGAACGCGCATCGAGCCGATTTCGGTCTTGTTGCTCGAAGGGGGTTGGCTGAACTGATTGGCCTTGGAACTGGCATCGACTGCCACGAACTGACCTTCGCGAGCCACGTCGTCTGCTCTGCCATCGATGCCGCCCCATTCCTGCAAGGCAAACAGCAATGCTCCCAGCATCACGAACGACATGACACTGGCCAGAACAGGTTGTACGGCGCGGTGGTCGTAATTGGCATTTGCCGTTTGCTGCGCCAACATGATCACGAACAAGAACGTCACGACAATCGCCCCGGCGTACACGATGATTGTGGCGGCTGACAGGAACGGTGCCGAATTCAGCAGGAACAGACCACACACGGAGAGTGTCGTAAGCGCAAACCACAAGGCGGCGTAGACCGGATTGCGATCCGTGATCATCAGCGTGGCGGCGAGGATAGCCGAACCAGAAAACAGATAAAA
>DASYEA010001190.1:0-7908 GCA_036499265.1 Schlesneria sp.
CGCTAATAAGTCATCATGCGTTGACGACCGGCCTGATAGTTCGAGGTCAGGAGGTCAGTCATCGACATTCGGCAGATCCAGTAACCAGACCCAGAATTGATCGGCGGCGATGATTTGCCGACCTTCCGCTGTTAGCTCCAGGCACGCGGTCGGACGAAATGGAGTCGTGCCGCCGCCCGGATGCGGCAGGCTTTGAAACTCTCGCTTATCCAGCGACAGTCGCGCAAACGAACCGGACGCCCACAGTTGCCCACCGATGAGAAGATGTGGCGGATGTAACGGATAGATCCCGAATTCCGGAGCGTGCAGTTCGGTACCACGATCCTTGCTCAGATCGATCTCGATCACGTGAAAGGCGTTCGACATGTAGACGCGATCGCCACGCCGTGGGCTGGACCAGGTGATGTTGTTGCCAACCATCTTCGGCTCTGATCGACCCTTGGCAAGCTCAACTAAATCGACCAGAGCCGCAAACCTGCCATCCATCGTGTACTGCCAGACATGATTTCCAATGACGAAGACGATTCGATCGCGAGTGGAATCGGCGACCAGCATCGGAACCCGGAACGGATCACCGTCGTCGAAAGGCGATAACTTCTGTTTCCGCCGACTCGAGGCCAGTACCTCGCAATAATCGGCCTTCAGGTCGTAGGCCGCCAGGTACCCATCGTCAAATCCCGCGAAGAGCTTTGAATCTAGGACCGCCAGAGATCGGACCTTATTTGAGGGGAGTCCATGCTCGACATCAATACGCCGCGGCTGGCCATTTTTGGGCGGGAACACGACGATCCCAGCATCTCTATCCGCATTTGTGGGGCGAGGACTATTTCTTTTTCTTCTTGGGCTGCTCGGAAGAAAGGAGCTTGGGCAGCAATTGTTCGGCGATGTCGGCGGCCGCCTGTTGCAGCGCCTCTTTTCCGGCGATCACTTCGGTAGAATCGGTGAGTCGAACCACCTGACGATCGATAGCGATGATCTCTCCCGTTTCCGATTGACCACTTTCACTTCCAGGCGGCCTCGCACAGAAACAAGAGTGCCTCGGCGAGCTGCAAATTCCGACAATCCTTCGCCCGTGATGATGAATTCTGCATCCGATTCATCACCGATCGTCGAATCGATTACTTTCAGCCCTGTTTCACGACACCATAGGGTGATTTCCGTCTGAGCCGCCGGATCGATCTTGGGCAAACCCGTGTGCGATTCGATCACCTTCACGACAACACTTGGCCGCGGACGGTCTTCCAGTGACTTTTTCAGTTTAGCAAGTCGATCGTCTCGAGCGTCGGACACTGGCAGAATTGAAGCACCCTTTTCGCGAATCGTTATCGCGATTTGTTCCGACAGGTTCTCGACCAAAGTCCCCAGCCCATCGGCGACCTTTCCTTTGGAAGAGGCCCCCAAGACTCGGGATGTTTCAGTACTGACAATCTTGGCGACCAAGTAACGATCTGTGCCAGTGTCGATCACGGAGCCGGTGATCAGCAGACGTGCCCCGGTCAGGCGGCCGATGCGAATTGTCTCCTCGGCAGCAACGGCGCCTGACAGATTCAATTCGTGCTCTTTCAGGATGCGGCGTGTCGAGTGACTCTTTTGGCAGCCACTGCTTCCCTGATGTCCGTTTCTGCTCTGTGAATAAACTTTCTGCCACCCTTGAAAGCGCTATACTTGCCTGCGTGAAGGAAAATAAAAGTGACTGCTTGCCGCGTATCTGTTTTGAAAGTTGCACTATGATCAAGGGCTCTGATCTACTCGTTGCTGCTCTGGAAAATGAGGGAGTTGAGTATATTTTCGGCCTTCCAGGCGAAGAAAACCTCGATGTCGTCGAGTCCATTCGGACGTCTTCAATTAGGCTGGTAGTCACTCGGCACGAACAGGCTGCAGCATTCATGGCAGCCACGTACGGTCGGTTGACGGGCAAACCGGGGGTGTGCATGACGACCCTTGGACCAGGTGCTTTGAACTTGGCAACGGGTGCCGCTTACGCGCTACTTGGAGCGATGCCGATGATCATGATCACAGGCCAGAAAGGCATTCGATCATCTCGTCAGGCACGATTCCAGATCGTTGACACCGTCGCCGCTATGACGCCGCTTACGAAACTGTCGCGTCAAATTGTTTCTCCCTGTCTGATACCCACACTTGTCCGTGAGGCGTTTCGCGTGGCGTCCGAGGAGCGTCCGGGGCCAGTCCTGCTCGAGCTGCCGGAAGATATTGCGGCGGAACAATGTGATCCTGTTGCTCTTGTGGCGCCTCATCCTGTGGAACTTCCGGTGGCTTGCTCTACAGCGATCGAACGCGCCGCAGAGTTAATCATGAAGGCCCAACGCCCGCTAATAATGTTGGGGGCAGCTGCGTCACGCCCCCGCTCGACTTCTGACCTTGCTCAATTCGTCGCGCGTACGGGAATTCCATACTTCACGACGCAGATGGGGAAAGGAACGGTGCCTGGATGCACGCAGTTGTACATGGGGACAGCCGCAATTACCGAACGCGACTATGTCCATGAAGCCATTGAAAAGGCAGATCTGATTGTCACCGTCGGCCATGATACGATCGAGAAGCCACCATTCATCATGGGCGCGAAAGGGCCGTCCGTTGTTCATGTAGGTTACCAACCAGCGACCGTGGAACAGGTGTATTTCCCGCAAACTGAAGTCATTGGCGACATCGGGGCCTCATTAAGAGTTCTTGCGGATCGCATAGAAGGAAAGATTCCCCATGCGCAAGCGTTGCTACCACTACGTGAAGGTATTTTGAGGAACCTCACATCCCGGGCCAGAGAGGGCCGCTTCACCCCACAGCGGCTGGTATCAGATATCAGGGGGGTCATGCCCGATGATGGCATCGTGGCGCTTGATAACGGCATGTACAAGATCTGGTTTGCCAGGAATTACCGTACTCGACTGGCAAACACACTGCTGCTTGACAATGCGCTGGCAACTATGGGGGCGGGGCTGCCGTCAGCCATTACTGCTGCGATGCTCTATTCACACCGCCGGGTGATGGCTGTCTGTGGCGACGGTGGCTTCATGATGAATAGCCAGGAGTTGGAAACTGCCATCAGACTGAACCTGAGTCTTGTGGTCGTGATTATTGAGGATGGCGCATACGGGATGATCAGGTGGAAGCAGGCGATGGATGATTTTCCAGATTTTGGAATGACATTTCGTAATCCTGACTTCGTCAGGTACGCGGAGGCGTATGGCGCACGAGCGACTCGCGTCAACGCAATCGAAGAATTCGTACCAGCGTTGGAAGCAGCCTTTTCGCAGGGCGGAGTTCATCTCGTGGTAGTACCTGTTGACTATTCCGAAAATCAACGGGTGCTCGTGCATGAGTTGCGTCAAAGAAGGAAAGAGTTGGAGGGAGCAATATGAGCCCTGTGATTCAAGTTGTCCAAGCCTTCGATCGGCAGGTCTTTGCAGAAATTCCTGTGAACACCCGGGAAGACCTGGAGTCTAAGTTGACGCAGGCTCAGCAGGCATTCGGTCGCCGTGAGGCTTGGTTGAAGCCCCATGAACGGATTCAAATATTGCAGAGAGCTTCGAGCATACTGGATTCGCGACGCGCGGAATTTGCGACGCTGATCGCTCGTGAAGGGGGCAAACCGGTTAGCGATGCAACTATTGAAGTAGTACGAGCCGTCGATGGATTGCGCAATGCCGCTGAAGAGATGCGGAACTTCGCTGGCCGGGAAATTCCGATGGGACTAACTCCCGCAAGTGATTGCCGATGGGCATTCACCACGAAAGAACCAATTGGTGTCGTCGGTGCGATTTCCGCATTCAATCATCCCCTCAATTTGATTGTTCATCAAATCGCGCCAGCCATCGCCGTCGGATGTCCGGTCATTGTGAAGCCAGCACCGGCGACACCGTTGTGCTGCATCGAGCTCGTCAAAATCCTTCGAGAGTGCGGGCTTCCAGAATCTTGGTGCCAGACGTTCATCACAGACGACGTCACGCTTGCGGAAGAATTTGCAACTGATCCGAGAATTGCATTTTTGAGCTTTGTCGGCTCGGCGAGAGTCGGCTGGCATTTGCGCAGCAGGCTCCCACCGGGAACTCGTTACTCGCTTGAGCATGGGGGGGCCGCTCCCGTGATCATTGACCGGAGCGCGAATCTTGCCAATGTCATCGAACCGATTGCCAAAGGCGGATACTACCATGCCGGTCAAGTCTGCGTGTCCGTCCAGAGGATCTTTATTCACACGGATATCCTTCAGGAATTCCTGGACCAATTCTCGTCCCGAGTAACCCGGCTTCGGGTCGGTGATCCGCTTTTGGTTGATACCGAGGTGGGACCATTGATTCATCCACATGAATGTACGCGCGTCGCCGATTGGACTGAAGAAGCCGTCTCGCGAGGCGCGAAACTCATTGGCGGGGAATGGGTGTCTGAGACTACCCTTCGCCCGGCAATTCTTGTCGATCCGCCCAACGATGTCAGAGTTTCTCTTCAAGAGGTCTTCGGCCCGGTCACTTGCGTGTATGGCTTTAATGACCTCGAACGGGCGATTGATATCGCAAATTCGCTTCCATTTGCATTTCAAGCCAGTGTGTTCTCGACGGAATTGGTTCCTGCTCTTCGCGCAGCTCGTCGGCTGGATGCGTCAACGGTTCTCCTCAATGATCACACTGCATTCCGCACGGACTGGATGCCGTTTGGAGGCCGACGGCAATCAGGCTACGGCGTGGGAGGAATCCCATCATCCATGAAAGAGATGTCGCACGAGAAGATGATAGTTGTGAGGCATGAAGATTAAAGCCGTCCGGTGCAGCAAGAGCCCCTCAACCAAGCGAAAAATGCTACATCGCTGTCGAGTTGGACAAATCAGACTGGATTAGAAACGGAGAAAAACTGTGACGACCACGTTTGCAGTTAAATCTGAATGGGTTGCCGATTCCGCGGGCAACCTGCCAAGTGGAAGTGACCCGCTCATTCATTCTTATCGCCAGATGCTACTGATTCGCCGCTTTGAAGAGCGGGCAGGGCAGCTCTACGGTATGGGACTAATCGCGGGCTTTTGCCATCTTTATATCGGACAGGAGGCGATCGCCGTGGGCATGCGATCGATCTGGCGTCCTGGTGACCAAATTATCACGAGCTATCGTGATCACGGCCATATCCTTGCGGCAGGCGCGAGCCCAGGAACTATCATGGCCGAGCTCATGGGAAAAAGCACCGGGTCTTCCCAGGGCAAAGGAGGGTCTATGCATATCTTCGACCTTGAACGAGGATTCTACGGTGGTCACGGTATCGTCGGAGCGCAGGTCTCACTCGGCACTGGGTTGGCTTTCGCCAATCGTTACCGTTCGAATGATTCCGTGTGTTTCACGTACATGGGTGACGGAGCGGTCAACCAGGGCCAAGTGGCAGAGAGCTTGAACATCGCTGCCATTCACAAGTTGCCAGTGGTTTACGTCATCGAGAATAACAACTATGCCATGGGCACCTCCGTCGAACGATCGACGTCCACGGTAGATCTGTGCAAAAGAGGAATGCCATTCAATATTCCGGGTGAAAAGATTGACGGGATGGACCTTTTCGCAGTTGAGGAAGCTGGTGCACGAGCCCGCCAAAGAGCAGCTGCGGGAGATGGTCCGACGATTATTGAAATGGAGACGTATCGATTTCGAGGACACTCAATGTCTGACCCAGCTCAATACAGAAGCCAGGCAGAGGTAGACAATGTCAAGGCGACACGTGACCCAATTGAGCTCGTGCGCCGGCGAATCAGAAGCTTGGGTCTGGCAAGTGATGCAGATCTCAAAGCCATCGACTTCGGCGTGAAGAAACTCGTAACCGAAGCCGCAGAATTCGCAAGGACATCCCCCGATCCCGGTGCAGATGAGCTTGCCGCGGATGTCTATTTGGTGGAGGCTTAGATGATCGACATACTCATGCCCGCACTTTCGCCGACAATGGAGACCGGCACGCTTTCAAAATGGAATATCAAAGCGGGCGATCACGTCGTTTCCGGACAGGTCTTGGCAGAAATTGAGACCGATAAAGCAGTCATGACACTGGAGGCTGTCGACGACGGAGTGGTTGTGACACTTCTAGTTGACGAAGGGACTGACAGCATTAAGGTCAACGAGCCTATTGCGCGATTGCAGGAAGATCAGGAAGATGCGGTTCCAGCAGTCGCGGCGATTCCAAGACAAATGGAGCAGATTCATGCGCCAGTAATCCCTTCGATGCAACGAATCCAGACAGAATCGACGGTGACGTTCAACGAAGAGCCACACAACCCGTCTCATGTCACATTTTCAAAATGCTCGGTGCGTGACGCATTGCGTGACGCATTGCGTGACGCTATGGCTGAGGAAATGAGACGTGACCCAAGAGTATTTCTGATGGGCGAGGAAGTCGCTCAATATCAAGGGGCGTACAAAGTTAGTCGTAATCTCCTACAGGAATTTGGAGAGCGACGGGTCATCGACACCCCAATTACTGAACATGGTTTTGCCGGAATTGGGGTCGGCGCAGCCATGGCCGGTTTAAGGCCGATCGTGGAATTCATGACCTTCAATTTCGCCATGCAAGCCATGGATCAGATCATCAACTCGGCAGCCAAAACGCTTTACATGTCAGGCGGGCAGGTACACTGTCCAATCGTATTTCGCGGGCCGAACGGTGCGGCAAGCCGAGTAGGGGCTCAACATAGTCAGGATTTCTCCGCATGGTACTCGCAGATTCCCGGCTTGAAAGTAGTTGCACCTTACGATTCTGCAGATGCGAAAGGATTGTTGAAATCGGCGATCCGAGATTCGAATCCGGTGATTGTATTAGAGCACGAACTGCTCTACGGCCAGGAATTCGACGTACCGAACACGGAAGATCTGATCATCCCCATCGGAAAAGCCAAAGTTAGAATCGCAGGAGTCGATGTGACGCTGACTGCCCATTCGCGGATGGTCGGCCTCGCGCTCAAGGCGGCTGAATCTCTAGCATTGGAAGGTATTGCAGCAGAAGTCATTGACCTGCGTACTCTTCGGCCTCTTGATCACGAGACCGTCATCGCCAGCGTGAAGAAAACGCACCACCTAGTCACAATTGAAGAAGGTTGGGGCACGTGCGGTATCGGCGCCGAGATTGTGGCGCGCGTGGTGAGTAGCGTTTTTAGCGACCTCCGCTCCGCCCCAGTACGCATTCATCATTCCGATAATCCGATGCCGTATGCCGCCAACTTGGAGGCCTTATCACTACCAACCGTGGAGGGAATTGTTTCCACAGTTCGAGGGATGCTCGGCAATCGAGATGAACTCGAGGCTGCGAGAACGCCATACGCACTCTCGATTGCCCCGAAGCGACAGATCTCACATCAGTCACAATTCCAGCCGCCGCAACGGCGAGACTCGCTTATCGACAGTGGATCAGAGTCAGCACCCGAGTTTGATTTAGTCCCAATGGACGGGATGCGTAGAACCATTGCGAAGAGGCTCACGGAGAGCTATCGCAATGCACCCCACTTTTCGTTGTCGATGAGTCTGGATGCTGGGGCGCTTCTAAAGTTACGGAGCGATCTCAACATCGCGCTGGAAGAACGCAGTGTCAAAGTTTCCGTCAACGACATCCTCATCAAACTATGCGCGCAGGCTCTAAAAGAGGTACCCGAAGCAAACGTCTCTTACAGATCGGATGGAGTCGCCTGGCATCATCACGCTGATATTTCAGTTGCCGTCGCGGTGGAGGGCGGGTTGATTACTCCTATCATCAAGCAGGCCGAGACAAAATCCTTTGCGACTATCGCCCGGGAAATGAAAGATCTGGCATCTCGAGCCAGGTCGAAGGCACTTACACCTGAAGAATTTCAGGGCGGTTCTTTTTCATTATCGAATCTGGGCATGTTCGGTGTGAAGAACTTTACATCCATCATCAATGAACCACAGGGCTGTATTCTCT
>DASYEA010001191.1:0-3102 GCA_036499265.1 Schlesneria sp.
ACGTTCAGCATCCTGGATCACGAGTTGAAAGATGCGAAGTATCGCGAAAAACTGCTGGCCCACAACGAGTACAATCGCCGGATCTTTCATCTGGTTCAAGCAGAGGCGGTCAAGGGAAATGGCGTCGTCATCTCGTTGACCGACTGCTATCGCGAAACAGACTATGGCGAACCGATGGTGGCCCTCAAAAGCTACATCCTCAGCCCGTTTGCCGAGGAAAAGTATGTCGACGCTGTCTTGGAGTCGCTTTGGAAAGCCCGCGCGATCATTGCAAACGAATGCGAGAATTGAACAATCATTGTTGATCGATCACCAGCGACGATTTCATACGAGAGGCAAGAATGATCGACGGCAATTCAATTCGAGAAGACGCCAACGCAGTCTACATTGAACGAGTAATGCGTGCGCGAAGTACACCGCCAGATCAAAAGTTGGTTGACGGGTTTAGACTGTTCGATCGAGCATGCGGCATGATGCGCGATGGGATTAGGCAGCAATTCCCCAGCGCAAGCGCCGAGGACGTTGAATCGCTACTCCGACGAAGACTGCAGATTGTCCGACGCTTGCAAGATGGACAACTTTATCAGCCCTGCTCAGAGAATGAATCATGAACGGAGAAAGGGCCACGGTCGCCGTCATCGAAGCTCTGGAAGATCTGGGAATCCCCTACATGCTGGTTGGGTCATTCTCCACTAACTTCTACGGAATTGCTCGCGCAACGCAAGATGCAGACATTGTCATCCAATTAGGTGACGCAACTCTTCAGGCAATAAACAAACGTCTTGGAGACAGATTTCAAATTGATATGCAGCTTTCGTTTGAGACAGCAACCGGAACCAAGCGAAACATCGTTCAGGTCTCGGAAACGAACTTCAAGATTGAACTGTTCAGACTCAGCCTTGATGCGCACGACCAAGAGCGATTCGCACGCCGGAGACAACTATTCTCACACCAACTGAATCATGCCACTTTCTTGCCCAGTGTTGAAGACGTGATCATCTTCAAACTCCGATGGGCAGTTGAAGCCGGGCGGGCAAAGGATCGAGATGATGTTCGCGACGTAATTGCGGTCCAAATGGGTCAGTTCGATTGGAATTATGTTCATCGCTGGACTCATGAGCATGGCACGCGCTCGTGCCTTGATGAGATCGTCGACTCAATTCCTGCCGACCTGCTTCCGCCCGATTTTCGTTTTCAGAATTAGGCGAGTCGAGCACGCCAGATGTTTCGAGGTAGCATACCCATTGTCAGTTCACGCGATCGAATCACAGATATCGAACAGCGAGCCTCGTTGGATCGTTTCGAGCGTGCGACGAGCCGAGTCTGATGGGTTGTGGAGTTCGATTCGATCAACAAGTTTACGAATCGGGACCAGCACTCCAAGTAGCCCGGCCGGTGCCAACACGACCCCGCTGAGATCAACGGCCAGCACTTTGCATCGATGCTTGTTGACCAACTTCGTGAGCACGTCGCGATAGGGAGCAAAATCGATACGAGTCTCGACGCGCCTACCGCCGAATCCGACCACGGTCACCGGGCCCGCGTGATAGATCTCAAGTTTTCCTTCGCCGTGTTGCTGATCGCTCATTGAATCCTGTTCCAAAAACACCTGTGACACTGAATGGCTGATAGCATCCAGAATCCTGTCATTTTCAGACGAAGGGCTTGCGAGTTTTTCGAGAACCAACCTAACGGAAATCACTGTTGCGAAAGTCATTCCGACAACGGAACTATGATTGCTTGATCTGTTGGAACGCGTTGAGTGCCGCTGCGCGGGCTTCGCTGTGATCGACGATCGGATTGGGATAAGAATCTCCCAATATGACACCCGCCTTCGCCAAGACTTCTTCTGGAGCAGTCCAAGGAGCGTGAAGCCATTTCGTGGGTAACTCTTTCAATTCCGGAACCCACTGACGCAGATAGGCACCTGTGGCATCAAACTTTTCCGACTGCAACACGGGATTGAAGACCCGAAAGTAAGGCGCGGCGTCGGCACCGCAACCCGCACTCCATTGCCAGCCGAGAGTGTTGTTCGCGAGATCCGCATCGACCAGCGTATCCCAAAACCACGACGCTCCATGCCGCCAGTGCAAACGTAAATCTTTGACCAGAAACGATGCGACGATCATCCGGACTCGGTTGTGCATCCAGCCCGTCACCCACAATTCTCGCATTCCGGCATCAACGATCGGATAGCCGGTTTGACCATGCTGCCAGGCACGCAACGCCTTTGGATTGTCTTCCCAAGGAAATTTGGCGAACTCAGGTCGTAGCGGCTGACCAGTGGTCGTAGGGAAGTGGTACAGAAGATGATGAGCGAATTCTCTCCAGCCTAACTCCTTCAGGTAGACCTCCGCATTTGTACGGCTGTGCGATCCTGCTTTCTGATGCGACAGATGAGACCTGACTGCATGCCAGATCTTTCGCACGCTGATTTCGCCAAAATGCAGATGCGGCGACAATCGCGACGTTCCGATTTCCCCGGGGTGGTTGCGGCTCGTTTCATAGTTGCCAATCACTTCACTGACGAACGATTTCAGCTGCTTCGCAGCTCCGACCGAGCCTGGTTCCCAAGCCGCCTGCAGTCCTTTGGTCCACGGTCGTGTTGGTTCAAGATGCAGCGATTCCAGCGACACGGCCTTTGGCCATTCCTGAGGAGCAGGAATTCGATCGGGAATCGGTTGTGGCCCATCCGGTTCTCCCTTCGCCTGGCAAGCTTTCCAATAGGCGCTAAACACCTGATACGGTCGGTCTTGCTTCGTGCTGATCTCCCAAGGCTCAAACAGCAAATGGCCGTTGAAGCATTCGGCCGTCAATCCTTTCGCCCGCAGTTTCGCTTTCACGATCTTATCGCGGGCGATTAATGCTGGCTCATAGCGTTGATTCCAATACACCGCCGTCGCCTGGGTCTCTTTGGCCAGGTCCAGTAGTACTTTCAGACTGCTCCCCGTCCGCAGGATCAGGTTTGAATGATGCTTGTGAAGCAACTTGTCGAGCACGCCCAATGATTGCTGCAACCACCAATCGCTGGCCTCACCGGGTCGCCATGTACCCTCTTCTTCCGTTGCCCGAATGTAAACGGGGATGATCGACCCACCCGCC
>DASYEA010001192.1:0-3884 GCA_036499265.1 Schlesneria sp.
ACGTTGCCTCAACAGGGTCTTGTGGAAGAGCAATCAGAATTGGACATCCTTCATCTGCATGTCGTCGCGGATTCTTCCGGCGATGTGAAGGAAGTCAGTGTCGAGAAGTCTGTCACGTTTCCAGGCCCTCTGGAGTCCGGAAAGCTTCAAGCTCTAGAACGAAATCTGCAGACGATCTTTGGCCAGAAACACATTCCATACGATCGAGTCGAAATCGCAGTCGATGGACAACTGCACTACGGTGAACTGATGAAGATCGTCGACGTTTGTGCTCATCAAAAGTTGGCCGACGGTGAAACGATTCAACGAATCAGCTTCACCGAACTCTAGGAGGCCACACGATGCGCCGGTTTGTCGATCGGTCATTCTGGCCAGCTCGTGCGGCAGGGATACTGTCCGCGATTGTTGTATTCTGGATGCTGTCGGTATTGAACGATGATGCTGCCACTGCGGCGCCGCCGGCTGCGATAGCAGAAGATGCCGAGATCGTGATCGCTGGTCCGAATGATCTCGATGATGAAGAGGCCGCTCGCTCAGCAGAGCTTCTCGGTTTGGTGACAGACGGAGTCCCTCTGAAGCCGAGAGAAATGCCTGCCTATTGGCAACTCATGCAATGGAGCCAGACCGCGACGTCAGCAGATTTAGAACAGCGCGCTCTGCACGATGTCCCATTCACTCAACTGTGCGAGCAGCCCAACAAGTATCGTGGCAAGTTGATTTCGATGCGTCTGCATGTTCGACGCGTGCTAAAATACGACGCTCCAGTGAATCCCCTCGAATTACAGGACGTTTACGAAGCCTGGGGTTGGACCGATGAATCTAAGTCGTTCCCCTATGTTGTCGTCTTCTCCCAGTGCCCAGAAGGGCTACCGATCGGAACCGAGGTTCAAGGCGAAGCCAATTTCGTCGGTTACTTCTTGAAGGTAATGAGAGTCGACGGTGCGAAAAACAATGCTCGCGGAGCCCCGCTGCTCATTGGCCGTGTGCAACTGGCCTCGGCTCCCATCGCGCCACAAAAGGCCTCTCTCGATCCTTCGATGTTCTGGTGGATCCTGGGGGCAGGTGCCGCCATTGCGGGCTTTGGCGTTTTGCGGGCAGTACGATCGAAGTCTGCGCCCAAGGCAGTATCACTTCCTGACGACGTCATCTCACTTGGCGTCCCTGACACCAGTCGCGGGACCGCGAATTTCAACGCCATCCAGGACTCTTCTGCACCCGAGCAAGTGAACATAACCGAAATTCGAGATTAAGCGGCCACTCGACCATCGCGGATGCGAATCAACTGGTCTCCCGCTTGAACGTGCTCTTGTTCATGGGTCACGACGACAACCGTCGATTGATGTTCGTGGCACAGCGTTCTTAAGTCTTTCATGATCGCTGCCCCGTTTTCGCTGTCGAGTTCACCGGTTGGTTCGTCCGCCAGCACCAGCTTCGGCTTCTTCAACAACGCACGCGCAATCGCCACGCGTTGTTGTTCGCCCCCCGAGAGTTGATTGGGACGATGAGTCAGCCTGTCGCCCAGACCCAGCCTCGACAGCAGATCAATTGCTTCTTTCCGAAGCGCCGGAGCAACTCCGCGCGGCAGGAAAGGTGCAAGTGCATTGTCGACAGCGGACAAATTCGACAGCAGGTTGAAGCTTTGGAATATGAACCCGACTTCTTCCCGACGGAACGAATCGCGCTCGCGAGTCGTCATTGTTCCTAAAGCCTTGCCGGCGACCGTGATCACTCCGTCTGTCGGTTCATCAAGGGCTCCCAGCAGGTACAGCAGCGTACTTTTGCCGCTTCCGGACGGGCCCAGGATGAACGTAAATGACCCCTGTTCGATGCGGCAGGTCACTCCGCGCAACGCGTGGACCTCCAAGGCGCCGCGTCGATGGATTTTGGTGACATTCTGAACGTCGATCATCAACCTGCCCTCTCGCTGGAACCCAATCGCCAGCACCTGTCACAAAACCGATCTTGGTCGAATTTGAGCCAAGGATTATCATCCCTGTGTGATGGTCCGTCGACCGTCGGGATTCCAGGGAAGGAACGATTCGATGTTCTCCGCACGATTTCTACGGATTGGCTTTTCTTTTGTCACCTGCGCCCTCGTCTTATTGGCTTTAAGCGATCGTACGGTCCGTTCACAAGACAAATCAGAAATCGAGGACGCCAATGCCATTTTGCAGGCGGTCGGTGGCTTGGGGATTGGGCACATCCAAAGTTCGCTGGGTCTGATCGGTGTCACCGCGGACGCCTTCGCGAAGGATGTGTACACTCCGAAGCAAGTCGAAGATCTGATGAACGGAACGATCAATGGGATTGAATCCGTCAAAAAGCTGCTGCGTCGCCTGCAGGACAACGAACTGACTGATGATGATAAAGAGTATATTGATCGCATGATCAATGTTTACAATGCTTTGCAGCGCGAAGCTAAATCCTTGGTGACCTTCGCAAAATCCAAGAAACCAGCCGATGCTGAAATCTTCGATACCGCGCGAAAGGCGGCGGTTTTGAAGTTGGCCCAGTTGACCGAAGGCGACAAAATTCCCGTCTCCGCTTCAACCGACAAGACCGAATAAGATTAACTGTCGACGGGCTCGACAGCCTCAGTTGCTTCATGAAGAATCCCCGGGCGAAACTGTTTCGTCCGGGGATTCTTCGTTTCTCACATCGCTTCGAGCCTACGGCCCGGCGCGAATTTACTTGTCACCCTGATCAATCAGTTGCAGCAGATCGATACCGAACTCAATTCGCAGTTTGGCACCACTGGGGATCGGCGCGATATCAACATTCAGCTTGTCGCCAGGCTTGCCGACAACTTCCTTGGCCCGCTCCACAGCGTCATCGTCATCGTCTTGTAGCAAAGTAATGAGTGCCGCTGGTTTGACTCGCAACGAAATGGGTGCGGTTGCGGCAGCTGAAGTCATCGGCTTGGCCCACGAGTCCAGCGTCTTCTTGAGCGCAGTCAGGTTTTCTCCACCCAACGCCAGCCACAGGCTGTCTTTGGCAATCGCGATGTGACCAGGAGCGTCGCCAAAATGCTTCTCGGTCTCTTCGTCATCTTCGATCGTGACTTCGTGAATGCGAGCACCTGCGTGCTTTGCGGCATCCACCTTGATCTTGGCGATCTCCGGGTTGTCCTTGGACAGCTTGATCACATCGTCGAACAACTTAGCGGCTTCGTCACCTTGGGCGACCTTGGTCCCACCGATCATGCGAACCTTGCCATCACCGGTATCTTCCAGCACAACTCCGGAATGCATCGAACCGGACTTGGCCGTGTTCTGAGCAATATCGAACAACCGCTTGGCGATCCCCTTCGCTGCGGCCTTGTCAGCGTCGCTGTCCAGTTTTTCGTCCTTGTCGATCTGCTCGTCGGCACTGCCACGCATGGCAGCGAACAGGGCGTTCAACTGCTCGGTAATACCAGTCGTCGGATACGAAATGAGCAATTTGAACGGGGCCGCATCGGTTCCGATCCCAGCAAAGGCAGGAACAGTCTTCCCGTAAGCTGCGAACGATTTGGCAAGGTCAGTGTTAGATTTGCCGGTAATGCTGAAGTCCGTTGAGCCCAGGCGAGCTGATTCGTCGACATCGATTCCGAAAGTCATCTTGTCGCCGTCATTGACGAGAGCCTTGAAGACCGCCATCGACAAATTGAAACCGACTTCACGGCCAACTTTTTCAGCATCGTTCTTTGGCTCTGGGCCACTCTCCATGGAGTCGCGGCCGCTGGCTTCCATCTGAGTCAGGAACGCTTCCTTCAACTCAGCTGGGATGCCAGCCACGTTGACATCGAGCGCGATGTCATACTTGGCGTTGATAATCTTGGCAGGGTCTGCCGTCTTTGTCAGTGCCGTCGGAGCATTGCTAAGGAAGCAATAGCCGTTAGCAAC
>DASYEA010001193.1:0-2827 GCA_036499265.1 Schlesneria sp.
ATCCAGACGAGCGAAGTCGGGTGGCAATCGCCTTCCCCAGAAAACCGCCTCCGCCAGTCACCAATACTCGCATCTTTGCCGACACTCCAACTCATGCCTGATCATCAGAAACTGCGCAACGCGCCATAGACAAAGGTGGCCAGCAAGAATAACGCGGTCAGCATGACCCACACCGGCAGCGTTTTTTTGGGCCGATCTTCCTGACTCTGCCAGCGTTCGCACGACGAGCAATAACCAGACTCTTCGTACATCGGTTTGCCGCAATACTGGCAAAGGACGCAACCATCATCGTCTTCATCCTCTTCACATTCGTCATCGTCATACATCGTTATTCCCTGCAACAACGATTGTTCTCTGAAGGAACAGAGGTGATGCTCGAAAACGCGAACTATTTGCGATTCAATACCGTCGCGGCCCACACAGCCAACTTCTCTCGAAAGATCTTCGAATTGTGACGAATATCGACGGGGAATGCATCATGATACAAGACCGTATGAATCATTCGCGTCGTGTCGAACCGCGCCCCGAGTTCAAGCAATTCACGCGTCAGTTGGGCGGCGTCCGCCTTCCGTGATGCCGCTTCCCGTTCGACGCACAACACCGGTTCGACATGGCCCGCGCGAGTCACTCCGACCAACGCACTGCGAAACACCGCCGGATGCGAATTGAAGATCCCCTCGATCGGCTCGGTAAACAGTGTTTTCTCGGCTGTCACGACCCGATGCGATTTGCGGCCGCAAAACCACAGGCGACCGTGCTCATCAAAATAGCCGACATCGCCCATGCGATGATGCATCCGACCGCTGACGGGATCTCTAATCTTGGCGAGGGCCGTCAGATCGGGACGGCGAAAGTATTCCTGTGTGACATTCGGCCCGTCGACGACGATCTCACCGATCTCGCTTGGCTCCGCGAGCAATGACTCGTTCCAGACCGCGATCGGTTCGTCGGTGACCTTGATAATGGCGACCCGCATTCCTTCCACGGGACGACCTACACAGGTTCCCGCTCCGGTTGCTGTCTGATGCCTGGTTTCATTAAGGATCTCATCGCTGCCGATGACGGCCACAGGCAGTGACTCGGTCGCACCGTAGGGCGTATAGATCTGGACACCGGGTGCGAGTTGTTTGGCAAACCGCTCAATGATGGCCGGCGCAACAGGGGCACCTGCCGACAGCACGCGTCGCACAGTGGGCCATTTTCTGGTCTCGCGGTCGAAATGCCGGCCGACGCGATTGAGTAGCGCGGGCGAACCAAACAGATTCGCCACCTGATGCTGAAGGATAGGATTGGCGATCTCAGTCGGATCAACTGTGGCTGGCCGAGTGAAATCCATGCGCGGCACGACGGCTGTCATTCCCAATGCGGGAGCAAACAGCGCGAATAGTGGAAACGTACACAGATCGATCTCACCTGGCTGGATCGAGAATGCCGTGCGCAGCATCTCGATCTGCGCCGCGAAGTTGCCGTGAGAGTACACCGCTCCTTTGGGAACGCCCGTGCTGCCGCTGGTGAAGAGGATCGCCGCCGTGTCGTCGGCCGTCGTCTCCGCAATCGTGTCGTGGCGACTCATCTGCTGCGATGTCGAAAGGAGCTGCGGCACATACCATACTTCCGTATTACGCCCCAGCCACCGACACCACGAAGCCCCCGTCCCGACTGCGACCAGATGCTTGATTGACGACTTCCCCCACCCGATCAATCGACGCGCCAAATGGGCTTTCGCGATGCCAATGAACGCCTCCGGTTGTGCTTCAGCCAGACACTTCCCGATGTTCTTGACCCCCATGCCGGGATCGATGAAGACCGAGACGGCTCCCGCTTTGAACAGGGCGAAAGTGACCGCAAAAAATTCCAGCGACGGCGGCACCATCAGAACTGTCCGGATGCCGCGACCAATTCCTAAATCCGTCAGTCGCGAGGCCAAGATGTCGCTGAGTTGATCCAGTTGTCGATATGTGAGACTCGTGTAGGTTGATCGACCCGCTACAGCGCGACCTGTCGGCAGCATGACCGCGGTCTGCTCCGGGCACTTGCGTGCCATTTCCTTCAGATGCGATGCGATGTTAACGGTAGACATGGCAGGCTGGTATCGCAGGTCGAGGAAACCATGACGACAAAGATCGCGATTAGATCGGGTGAGCATCGAGGAATGCTCGAATCAACGGAATCAGCTCCGGACCGGCATCTTCCAGGATGTAATGCCCGCAATCGGGGTACTCATGCAGTTCCGCCGTCGGAAACCGCTTGAGCCATTCTTGCAGGAAATGCTTGTCAAAGACAAAGTCGCGATCACCCCAGCCGATCATCATCGGTACGTCTTTCAACTTGTCCAAGTCGTCGGCCACTTTGGAAACCAGATCGTATCCGCGGTCACCCGGCTTCAGTGGAATGTCCTGTACGAAGCGGTGCACCGCAATGCGGTTCGACCACGAGTTATAAGGAGCACAATAGGCCCGGCCCACTTCATAAGGCATCGGTCGTTTTGTGACGCAAGATTGAACGGCCCCACGACTGAAGGCACTGAACCCACGCACCAGCACCGCGCCGACGAAGCTTCTCGCCAGCTTTAGCTGCCACGGGACTGGTTTCGTCGCGGGCAGGTGAAAGGCCCCCGTGTTCAACACGACCAGCCGCCGAATCCGGTCGGGATACTTGGTGGCGTACGCCATGCCGATCATGCCGCCCCAGTCATGGACGATCATCGTCAGGTCTTTTGTTGCCTGCAATTTATCGAGCCACGCGTCCAGATCGGCGACGCGGCGGGCGAGCGAATATTCATAGCGATCGTCGCCCGGCTTGTCAGACAGACCGCAACCAATGTGGT
>DASYEA010001194.1:0-6074 GCA_036499265.1 Schlesneria sp.
ACATTGTCCGGCTGATTGTCGGTCGGCCCATCCGCCAGAGCTGTCAACAGGTGCCCGCCGACAAACATCAATGCCCACAAATGCAATAAGAATGGCCGCTTAGACATTCTGCCGCCCTCGATCGGGTTCAAAATCGGTCCGAAGTTGGAAGTTGCAACTTGAGAACAGACTGGGATTTACCCGCAAAAAATCAAGGCTGGCGGTAAAAAGCGCCGATAATTTCAGCATAGGCCTATTGACATGTGAGAGTTCTGCGGCAAAAATCTGGCACGGAGTTGAGACTGAATCTCAAACTCAACTTCCGGCCCGCCTCGGTTGCCTCGACCAGTTGAGTGCCCGCCATGGACTTCGGTGTTCCACAAAGTCTGATTCAGAATCCGGTGCATGCCGAGTCGCATCGCGTCGTTTGTCACTGCTTAAACGTGACGGAACACGAGATTCGCGAAGCGATCACCGAGAACGACCCGCAATCGATCCGCGGTGTTTCGCAAGCCTGCGGAGCTGGTGCCGGTTGTATGTCCTGCCACCGCCATATTCGCCGGATGCTCAACGAGCATGTCGTGCAGCGAAGAATGCAGATGGTTGGTGAAACCCACGCGACCGAGCCAGCTTGTACCGGTCAGCCTTCCTGCGGTTCTTGATCATCGCTGTAGGTTATGCTTCAGCATAACTCCATGAGCGAATTGAAGAGTTATGCTGAAGCATAACCTACGACGCTACAGCATCGCTGATGCAATCAACCACAGGGCGCTTCCCGTCGCCAGCCACAGCACGATCATCTGGAACGCTCGCTGAGGAACGGTTTCGAGCAACCACTTTCCTGCCCACAGGCCAATCATCACGACCGGGATCAGGCAAGCATTCAGGGTCAGCGAACCGACGTTGATCAGACCCAAGTGGATGCTGAATGGAACTTTGAAGACATTCACCAACAGGAACAACCAGGCCATCGTATGCACGAACTGATGCTTCGGTAGCGACAAGATGATCAAGTAGGTCGACGCGATCGGCCCGGCCGCGTTGGCGACCATCGTCGCGGTCCCGGTCATCAAGCCTGTGAACCACGCGAAGATCTTCGAATGAGGCAGTGCCGCGTCGAACCCTGGAAATCGTTGCCGTACGACTTGCAGCACCAGCATCGTCAACACGATGCTGCCGATGATTGGTCGGAACGCCACATCGGGAATGACCATCAACAGGCCCCAACCGACAAAGATCCCCACGCAGATCGGCCATGCCAAACGGCGAATCTGACTCCATTGCACATGCTCGCGAAACGTCGACGCCGCCAAGATGTCGGCGAAGATCAGCAGTGGCAGCACGATCCCGCTGGAACTGCGGCCCGGCACCGCGGTTGCCATGAACGTCACTCCCAGCAGTCCGACCCCTGCCAGCCCCGCTTTCGAGACGCCGGCGCAGAACGCCGCGATGATCATCAGCGTCCACTGCATCGCGGAATAGTCGGGCATGGAAGGATCGTTGGGAGAGAAAAGTGACGAGATTAACGTGATGAGTCAGCTTGAATTAGTGCCGCGCGGAAGTCTGACGCATTGTCGTTCACATTGCCATCGCATCGGCACCCGTTGGGCGGTGGAGGGGTATGTGAAACGTTCGCAAGGGCGTTCGCCGCGTGAAGTGATTCAGGAATTTTGATCAAAGTAGCAGGCACACTCCGTGTGCCGTTTTCAGCATACAGAGTGTGCTGTGAAGAAATTATTTCGCGAAGTCGCCTGCTTGCTCTGGGTGGGGAAGGCGACTTGGAGATACGGCACACGAAGTGTACCTTCTACATTGAAAAGGCTGATGCCCGAGTTACCCGAGATGTTGGATGAGCTTTGGCGTGCCTTGCGAAACTGAATTCGCCCGGCAAGATTACAGTGCGCTCAGGGCCGTGCCGTCGATTGCCTTGCCGGTCGAGTTGGCGATGATCTGGCCCGTCAATGTGCTGTAGATCCAGCCGACCTTCACTGTGCCGTGCATTGCGGTCGGATCAACGTCGGACGTACTGATCGAAGTCGCTTTCACCAGCAAACCGCTTCCGCCGTTGTAGGGGTTAGTCGGCAACTGACCCATCAAGTAGGGGCCGAAGGGGTACCCAGCCGTTCCCACGCGCGCCGTATTGCCTCCGGCGTCGCTGGCCAAGGTCAACTGTTTGATCACGTTGTCGGCGGTTCCGCTGGGAAAGGCTCCGTCATGCTGGAATCGGAACACCTGAAGCTGGGATCGCAGTTGAGTCAAATCCGCACGCAGCGCGGATTCGTTCGCGTTCGCACTCGATTCGGTGAACTGAGGCAGCACGGTGGCCGCGAGGATTCCCAGGATCACAATCACGATCAACACCTCAATCAGCGAAAAGCCGCGTCGATGAATTTTGTGGTTGAGATGTTGCATGACCGACCCCTGGCGAATGGGTTTAGGTGAGCCATGAGCGTATGAAGTCAGCATGGCGAGCGACCGATCCGAGAGACAATGCGAACTGCGAATGAAGGCCGTCAACACTTTCCCGACCAGCTAAAACTTAGGTCAGTGGCTACTCTTGTCAAATAGAACCTCTGACGTGACAGTTACTTAGACAGATCACCGACTGTTCGAAAACGAGTCAACTGCCGAGATATCGCGCATACAGACTGCGGGCGACCGAAATTTCCTCCGTTCCCTGCACGATTGCTCGTCCATCGCGGAAAATGGTCAATTGCAGATCCGATTCCGATGGTGTGAATCGAAGTAAGAAAGCGTTCTTAACGACTGTGCCGAGTGGCGCGAGACCGACCGCCAACTCCTCTAATGACAACTGGGCCGGTTCCGCGGGCGAGACCTGTACCGAATTTCGGCCGCACAAGATCGTCGAATGCGATGCCTGGCTTCCCTGCAACCAGTCTCGACGACGTTGCGGTCCACACGCCGGGCACTCTCCACGTTCGTACAGGCCACTCAAGTTCATCTGACGCAGAGTCCCTTCCCAGACATCGACGATCGTTAACTGCGGAGCGACCAGATGACGCTGCCCGGACAAGATCTTTAGGGCCGTGGCCGCCTGCAAGGCGGTCACCATGTGAACGGCGGGCCCGATCACTCCGGCGGTATCGCACGTTTCCGTCGTCCCGGGATCAGGCGGCGATTCAATGACGCAGCGTAAACAGGCGGACTGATTCGGAAAGATTGCCATCGTCTGGCCGTGGCTGCCAACCACTCCCGCGTAGACCCAGGGAATCCCCATTTCCAGCGATACGTCATTGATCAGGAATCGCGTCTCGAAGTTATCCGTTCCATCCAGGATCAGATCCATCCCTTCGGCACAGCTACGAATGTTCCGCCAGTCGACATCGGCCACATGCGGTTCGATCTGGATCTGTGAGTTGATTCGCGACAGTTTCGTCGCAGCCACGATCGCCTTGGGCAAATGATCGGCCACGTCCTGCTCATCGAACAAGACCTGCCGCTGCAAATTGGTGACATCGACAAAGTCTCGATCCACAATCCGTAAGAAGCCGACCCCGGCGCGAGCCAGCGTATCTGCCAGCACGGTTCCCAACGCACCACAGCCGCACAGCAACACTTTTGCATTACCAAGCTGTTGCTGCCCTTCAGCCCCGATCCCCGCAAAACGGACCTGGCGGCTGTATCGATTGTCGACGGACGATTCAGAGGTCATTGATAGTACGATTCAGGGATCACAGTAGATGTCCTGCGTGCATCGCAGGCAGTAGCCCTTCGTAGTGTAGCAGGATCTGTAAGGAGTTAGCTTCAGTCGGTGCGTTCGATCTTCTCAAAATCGTCTCGTTCTACTACAGTCGCATGGCGACAGAGCCTTCGTTCTTGCCTCTCAATCACGAGCGGCAGTGCCATTGCGCTGGCTGCTCCGGACAATCAGTACCGGATGCCACTGACCTAACGGTCACAAGGACGTGATGCCATGTTCCATGCCCTGGTGCTGATCAATCTGCTTGGCGTAGATGGTCACCAAGACCAACAGATGGGACATCTGCCAGCAAATGTCGTCGCTGTACCACGGCATCACGCGACTGCCGCAGACCTACAGGCCGCAACCGTTCGGGCTCTCATGAGTCGTTGGGAAGCGGTCGCCACACGCAACACGGTGCCATGGCGGGCCGAGCGTGAGATTCTGCGATTTCATGTGACGAATGACTTCAACGGACACGCTGCCACGGCGATGGAGACGTTTCTCGGAAAGATTGATGCTCGTCGTTTGCGAGAATCATACGACTGGCAAATCGTCGACACGGCGAACTGGGAAACGTGCCTGCAGGCCATCCCCAAGGACGAAACAGAACGCCTGTTCTATGGTTCGATTCGAGTCTGGTTGAACACGGCAAGCGCACAACTCATCCGCCTGCAGGCTTTCGATCGTCAGGGCGAACCGACCGCGCGCTGGTTGGCTCCCGAGACCAACGATCTGGCCGCGGTGCTTCCAGGCGTGTTAGGTGACGATGGGATTCCACCGGCACCACCCGTCGACAAGTTTAGCCGACCCATCAGACAGGTCGTTCAGAGTGAAACAGGGCGTGGATCTTACCTGAGAGTTCCCGTTCTGTTTCGACCTATGCCCGCCGTTAAGAACAAGCGGATCCTACTGGCGTCAGCTCGCCTCAATGGGACTCCGCCAGACCCGCGCGGCGAGACGCAAGAAGCCGCGACTGACGGCCCCATCGCAGGCGGCCCCACCAAGCCAGATGAAATCGATGCGATTCTGCGTAACTGGCAATCAGCGCCCAGGCTCAGTTCCAATACGAAAGTGGAATTCAATCGCACCGTCTATAACCTGACCTCCGAAGAGGAACTGATTTCAAAAGCCGAATTGACCTACGATGCTCGCGGCAAGGTGAAACTCGTAATTGGCCATGGCGATTTAGATCGACGGCAGACCCCGACTGGCAAGCGAATCGGGAAGTCAGGCCGGCCATTTACCATCAATCACGACCGTGCCTGTTCGTTCCTTTATACGAAGCATGAGATCATTCAGACGAATGATGATGAGAAGTCCTATCAGATCATCACCTCGCCAGAAATGGGAGGCGTTCCTCTCGTCGAGTTTCAATCGCTCAGCCGCTACTGGCTGCCCTTCCTGCTCGATATCCAGGCAGCGGAGTTAGCGCGCGACTGGTCGTTCACATTGCGCAGCCGCACCGATAAGTCGGTTCTTCTTTCCGCCATCCCGCGCAGCGAGATCTGCAAAAGCTTTCTGGGAGAGTGTCTGATCATGATTGATGCCACCACATGGCAGACGTCGGCCGTCAAGTACTTCGATGCGGATGGGACAACCGAATCGGTATACAAAGTCGACCGCCGCAGCAGCACCAACACTCGATCTCTCAAGAATGATTTTGAGATCGACCTGAAAAACTATCGGCAGATGATCACGGAGTCATGGGACTTCACCCCGCCGCAACCAAAACGTTGAGAGGCGAAATGATCGTGGAGTTCAGCGCGTAGTAGTCCAACTCTTCTTTTGTGGTGCGTTCTTCGCGAGTCTCGCGTCGACGAAAGGCCTTGCTGACAAGAGCTTTTCAACAAGGCTCGCCTTGCTTCGAGCATACCGATTTAGGGGAGTTGGTCTACTAGTAGCTCATATCCATACGGGCTCCGATGGACTGGATCGTACCGTCGCCGAGGAATTTGGAGCCAACCAGAGTTCCGTTGCCGGCGTTGAGAGTTCCCGCAGAATTCTGCACGTAGCCGCAGACGTAGTTTACCATGAATCGCAGATTCGGATTCAGCCACCAGTTCAGTCCGACCGTGACGTTTTGATTGAATCCACCGCTGACTTGTCCCGAATTCAGATCGAGCCAGTCATATCGCAGCCCGACCTGCCACGCCCCGTATTTGCAGTCGGAGAACCTCAAATTTTCTTTGGGGATAGTTCGCCCGAAAACACCCGACTGACGATTGTAGGAACGATTCTCTCCCGTCAGGAAATACATCGACGAGACATATCCGCCCTGCATGAACAAGGCACCATCATTGCCGAGTTGTGTATTTGAAGTCTGAAACGGCCGGGCTCCCTGCAGGAAACTCGCAATATATTCGGATTGAAGTAGCCAGGGGCCCATCTGAAT
>DASYEA010001195.1:0-4741 GCA_036499265.1 Schlesneria sp.
GCAAACGGACTGACGGATTGATTTCCGCGGTCAACGTCTTGCCGATGGAAGAGTACCTTGCCAGCGTGGTTGATTCCGAGATGCCCGCGGCATTTCCCGAGGCGGCCAGGCAAGCACAGGCGATCGTGTCACGGACATATGCCCTCTACCAAAAGGAGCATGCTGATCCTGCCGCGGTCTATGACCTGTTCTCGACTCAACGCAGCCAGAAATATCTGGGCGTGGAATACACGACCGAGTCGGGTCGACGATTGGCGGGCGAGTCTGCTTCGAGTCGGTCCGTGGTCGCGGCGACTCACGGTCTGGTCTGCATGAAAAAATCGAAGCTGATTTGCACCTATTATTCTGCCGTGTGCGGTGGACGCACCACGAATGGAGCCGGAGTGTTCGCCGATGCCGGCGACTTGACCTCGGTTCCCTGCGAATGGTGCCACGAGTCGGATCACTACCGCTGGACGGTCCCCTTCGAGCGGGCTGAGTTTTCGAAGAAGACCCTGCAATTAACATCGCTGCCGAAGGTCACATCGGTCCGCCAGATGGCTGGACCGGGAACGGGAGTGATCTCGCGATTCCGACTGACGGATGGTGCGAAGACAGCCGAAGCCAACGGGATCGAACTGCGAGATCGTCTCGGCCTGCGGAGCCCTCATTTTGCATTAGTGATCGAGAAGGACAAGGTGCGAGCCGAAGGACGCGGCCACGGTCATGGGGTCGGCTTCTGCCAGTGGGGAGCTCGCGGTCAGGGCCTGGCGGGGAAAACAGCCAAGGAGATTGTCGCTCATTACTACCCAGGCGCGGAACTGAAGAAGCTGGACTACTGACCGAATCACGAACTAAGGCTCGGACGCCAGGTTTGCTGTGATCAACGGCGTGTATACCGGGCCAGTCGATCCCAAGTCAGAGCGATACAAAGTCAGCGCCAAAGGCCTGACCGTTCCGAAGTCCGTGGTGGCATGTTCGTGAATGAAATCGGTGAGGTCACGAGGAGGGTGCAATTTGACTCGGGCCAGCGTCAAATGTGGTTGAAACGGTCGCGTTTCTCGAACAAAGCCAAGTTGCTCGCAACGAGTTGCTAACTGGTCGGCCAACTGAATCAAAGGTCCCGGATTCGCAAAGCCAGCCCAGACCACTGTCGGCCGAGAATCGTTTGGAAACGCACCGATCCCGCGAAGTGTTAACTGCGAAAGCGATACCGAACCGGCGACCTCGTGAATGACTTCACCGAGGTCGGAGATGAGAGACTCGTCGGTCTCGCCCAGAAACACCGTCGTGAGATGGAGCTGATCGAACTGAATAACCTTTAACGGGGGCCGCATAGCCCGCAGTTGGCTCAAAGCGAGCGAGATCGCATCGGTGGGTCTGATTGGAACTGCGATAAATATCCGCATCGCGTCGATTGAATTCAGTGAGGTCGATTTTGCCAGGCTTGTTTGAGTTCGTCGAAGCCGCGTAAAGGTCCGGCAGTGGAATCAGGAGTTCCACCGTTCGGGGCCTTGCCGCTGGCATTATCAGGTCGCGGCCGATCGGCCTTCGCTTCTGGCTTAGACGACCCATTCGGACGATTGGACTGGGACGCGGCAGGTGTCGATTTGCGAGCTGCCGCGGCGACGGCCCCATCTGGAGCAATCATGGTCAGGCCGATCCGCTTGCGTTCGCGATCCACGCTGAGCACCCAGACCGTGACGACGTCACCGATAGAGACAATGTCTTGGGGGGATCTGACGAAGTGCGTGGCGAGTTGGCTGATGTGAATCAAGGCCGAGTCTTTCAGGCCGACATCGACGAAGGCTCCAAAGTCGACGACGTTGAGGACTGTGCCTTGCAGCTCCATCCCGACTTCGATGTCGTCCAGCGAAAGAACGCCTTTACGAAAGACAGGCAAAGGGAGATCGGCGCGGGGGTCCCGGCCAGGACGCAGCAGCGCATCGATGATATCGGTCAGTGTTGGCAGGCCGACGGTGATCTCGCTTGCCAGTTGAGCTGTATCGATCGTCGATAACTGAGCCCGCAGCGGTGACCGATCGGCACTCGGCCGCAACAGGTCAGGGGAGACTTGGCACCGAGTCAGCAACAGTCGCGCGACTTCGTAGCTTTCCGGATGAATCCACGTGTTGTCGAGTGGTTCATCTCCATCGAGTTTCAAGAAGCCAGCCGCTTGCGTAAATGTGGCCGGGCCGACTCCGGGGACATCCAGCAGTTGTTTGCGATTCTGGAAGCGGCCTGTTTTCTCGCGGTATTCGACAACTCGGCGTGCGATCAGTTGATTGAAGCCGGAGACGTGCATCAACAGCGAGGGGCTGGCCGTGTTGAGGTCAACACCGACAAAGTTCACACACGATTCCACGACATCGTCTAGCGCCTCTTTCAACTGCTTGGCATTCAGATCATGCTGATACATTCCCACGCCGATATGTTGCGGCTCGATCTTCACCAGCTCGCTCAGCGGATCCTGCAGGCGTCGACCGATACTCACAGTACCGCGAGCGGTCGCGTCGAGGTTGGCGAATTCCTGTTGGGCCACGGTGCTGGTGGAATAGATGCTGGCCCCCGCTTCGTTGACAACGATGTAACGAACTTCGGGACATTCTGCCGCGATCATCTCGGAGACAAGTTCTTCCGTTTCGCGACAGCCGGTGCCGTTGCCGATGCAGATGACCTGACAGTTGTGTTCACGCAGGAAAGCAACCAGTCGGGTTCGTGCTTCGGCCTTGCGTTCGGCCGATCCGACAATGCTGATCAGATCGATACCAAGCAACGCTCCGAATTCGTCGAGGGCTGCGAGCTTACACCCCGTACGAAACCCGGGATCGATGGCCAGAATGCGCTGATCTCGCAAAGGCGGTTGCAACAGGAGCTGTCTGAGATTCTGAGAAAAGACCGAGATCGCGTGCCGTTCGGCTTTCTCTGTCAAATCGCGACGGGCTTCGCGTTCCAGTGCTGGTCTAACGAATCGCTCTAAGGCGTCTGCGATGCAGGCAGAAAGGAACTGGCGGCAGGAATGCTTGTCGACTCGTTGCTGTTCGAAAGCGGATCGCTGGGCTTGTTCACTATCCCAATCGAAACTGACGCGCAATGCTTTCTGCTCTTCCCCGCGATTCAGCGCCAGAATTCGATGAGGCGGGATCTTGGCAACGGGTTCCGTGTATTCGAAGTAATCGCGAAACTCGGGGTGAGTCTGATCGGCAGTTTTAGTTCCGACCGAAGCCAGTCGTCCGGTCTGCCGAGCGACCACGCGGCAGCGCTCTCGCAAGTTCGCATCGTCCGAGATCTTCTCGGCGAGAATATCGGCCGCACCAGCCAAGACACCCTCAAGATCCACCAGTTCCAATTCGGGATTCAGAAAAACCTTGGCGGCATCTGGCAATGTGGCATCGGAGACGGTTTGATTCCAGACACTCTCGGCCAGCGGTTCCAGACCTTTTTCACGAGCAATCGTCGCCCGCGAACGGCGCTTGGGTCGAAACGGCAGATACAAGTCTTCGAGTCGTTTCAACGAATCGGCTCGTTCAATCTCGGCTCGCAGTTCGGGAGTCAGCTTCCCCTGCCCCTCGATCAGGCGGAGGATATCGGCGGCACGTTCAGCCAGTTGCCTGAGTGCCAATACGCGTTCCTGGACCGCGCGAATCTGCTCTTCATTCAGATTGCCGGTGCGTTCTTTGCGGTAGCGCGTAATGAAGGGAACCGTGTTGCCTTCGTCGAGCAACTGCATCGTCTGCGCGACTTGATCAAGTCGCAGACGCAATTCGCTTGCGACGCGCGCCAGATCTACAGCGGTCGTTGTTTTCGGATCCATCATCGAAAGCCGTTCCATAGCCGACTCAGCCCTACCTTGAACGAATATGGTATCGCATTTTCGGGCAGCAATGGGAAGGCAACCGCAGAGTATCCACGATGACAAATCAGTGTTGCTGTGGTCGTGGCGCATCCTCGGAAGAGAATTACTTGTTTTCCCGAGAACTGTTTGCTGACAGTGCGCGTTCGAGAACCTGATCAGTAACCTTTCCCAATCAATGCGCGTAGAATCAAACTCGTTCGGCGAAATGCGAGTCGTTCCGAAAACAACAGACTCGTTGACTTCAAATATTGATCCGCAAGTTACAACAGGAACTGACGATGTCTGAATCTTCCGGACAACGATTTCGAGAAGCCATCGAAGCAGAGCGACCACTGCAGATCATGGGAGTGATCAATGCCTACTGCGCTCGATTGGCTGAGCGAGCCGGGTTCCATGCACTTTATCTTTCGGGCGCCGGGGTCGCGAATGCTTCGTTTGGTCTTCCCGACTTGGGAATGACGAACCTGGCCGATGTCGTGGAAGATGCGAGGCGAATTACGTCAACCACGAATCTGCCATTGCTGGTCGACTGCGATACCGGCTGGGGTAGCCCATTGACGGTCGCACGCACGGTTCGCGAGATGTCACGAGCGGGTGTGGCGGCGATCCATCTGGAAGACCAGGTGGATGCGAAGCGATGTGGTCATCGACCGGGCAAGCAACTTGTCTCTGCCAACGTAATGGTCGGGCGCCTGAAAGCCGCGGTCGATGCGAGGGTCGACAACGGTCTGGTAATCATGGCTCGGACCGACGCTGCGGCAGATGAAGGAGTGGAAGCGGCCATCGAACGGGCGGCGAAGTACGTTGAAGCCGGAGCCGATGCGATCTTTGCCGAAGCACTGACCGAACCTGAGCACTTTCGACAATTCACGCAGGAGATTAAGGTTCCTGTGCTGGCGAACATGA
>DASYEA010001196.1:0-4259 GCA_036499265.1 Schlesneria sp.
ATAGTGTCTCAGCATGTTTCAGCGCATTCTGGTTGCCAATCGAGGCGAGATCGCTCTTCGAATTCTTCGCGCCTGCCGTGAGATGGGTATCGAAACCGTCGCCGTCTGTAGCGAGGCCGATCGTGGTTCGGACTACCTGAAGCTGGCCAGCGAATCGATTTGTGTGGGGCCGGCTCAAGCCGCGGGCAGCTACCTGCTGATCAAGAACATCATCAGCGCGGCTGAAATCGGCAACGTCCAAGCTATTCACCCCGGCTACGGATTCCTGTCCGAGAACGAACACTTCGCGGAAGTCTGTCGCAGTTGCAACATCGACTTCATCGGTCCTTCGTCGGATGCAATGGGCAAGCTGGGTGACAAGATCACCGCCAAGGAAATTGCCAAGTCGGCCAAAGTGAACCTGGTTCCTGGCAGCGACGGTCTGGTGGAAAGCGAAGAAGCCGCCCTGGCGATTGCCGCGACAATTGGCTATCCGGTGCTGATCAAGGCGACCGCGGGTGGTGGCGGTAAGGGGATGCGAGTTGCTCGCAACGACATCTCGCTGAAGACCGGACTCAAGCAAGCTGCCGTTGAGGCCGAGAAGGCTTTCAATAATGCGGGCGTCTATCTCGAAAAGTATGTCGAGAATCCTCGCCATGTCGAAGTGCAGATCATTGCGGACCTGCACGGGGAAGTGGTTCACCTGTGGGAACGCGATTGCTCAAGCCAGCGACGACATCAGAAGCTGATCGAAGAATCCCCTGCTCCGAATTTGCCCCAGGCCGTTCGTGAAGACATCTGTAAGGCTGCGGTACGGTTGATCAAGACGGCGAACTATACGAACGCCGGAACGGTCGAGTTCATCGTCGATAAAGATAACAAGTTCTATTTCATCGAAGTGAATGCTCGTATCCAAGTTGAGCATCCTGTCACGGAAATGGTGACCGGGATTGACCTGATCCAACAGCAGATTCGCGTGGCCAGCGGTGAACCGCTGCCTTGGAAACAAAAGGCAATTCCCTGCAACGGGCATGCGATTGAAGTTCGGATCAATGCGGAAGATCCAGAGAATGACTTCCGTGGTTCGCCCGGCCGAATCACGAAGCTGCGTGTTCCCGGCGGTCATGGCGTTCGGTGGGATTCGCATGTCCACGAAGGATACGTTGTTGGTCCGTATTACGATTCAATGATCGGTAAGCTAATTGTTCATAAGCCATCGCGACCCGAAGCCATCGCCTGCATGAAACGTTGTCTGGACGAATTCGTTGTCGAAGGGATCAAAACAACCATTCCGCTGCTGAAGCGAATTCTGAATAATTCGGCATTCGTGGAAGGCCGAATGGATACGACGTTTATCGAACAACACCTGCTGGTAAAGTAGCCGGCTGATTTCCGCCGGGTTCGAAGCTCTGACAACTAATAGTTTGCGTCACGGACCAGGCTGATCCCAACATGCGTTCGCGGCGAGATGCTCGATAGCTCGCCTCGTCATATTTCTATCTCGAAAGAGCCCGCGCAATGACTCAAGTGTACTCTTCGACTCCCAACCGTCAGTTCAAGAAGGTTGCGATCCTCTTTTCGGGCGGACCGGCTCCGGCTGCGAACGCGGTGATCTCGACTGCCGCCGCCAGCTTCCTGCGACGCGGCACTGAAGTCGTCGGCATCAAGCATGGTTACTCGAATCTCGAGAAATATGATCCGGCCACTCCGCTAGTCGCAGGTACCGACTTCCTGGTGCTGGATCAGAAGACACTGCAGCGCACGCGAAATACCGGCGGGATCTTAATGGGGACGGCGCGTGCCAACCCCGGCAAGTCGATTTCCAGCCCGGCTCACTTGCAGGACGCAGAACGAACGAAGCGTTTGCGAGCGGTCTATGACGGCCTGCGTTCGATTGGTGTTGAAGCGTTGATCTCGATCGGCGGTGACGACACACTGAAGACGGCGAATAAGTTTCAGCTCTTCCAGGAATACCTGCCGAAAGATCTGCCGCGAATCCCCGTCG
The DNA here is from genome assembly GCA_036499265.1 of Schlesneria sp. Lineage (GTDB taxonomy): Bacteria > Planctomycetota > Planctomycetia > Planctomycetales > Planctomycetaceae > Schlesneria. Next base: position 1,985 of record DASYEA010001196.1, read on the forward strand.
TGCATCTGCCGAAGACGATCGACAACGATTATTTTGGGATCGATTTCACCTTCGGTTACTTCACGGCCGTCGACGTGATGGCGACGGAAATCCGCAATCTGCTGGCCGACGCCGAAGCGAACTCGGCTTACTTCATCGTGGAAGCGATGGGACGCAGTGCTGGCTGGCTGGCTTATGGAGCGGCCATCGCTGGCGAAGCAAGCCTTGTGCTGAGCGTGGAAGACATTCCACCGGAAGAGCGATCGATCGAAAAGACGGTCATCGACGAAAACGGCGCGTTTATGGGCTACGACGACGTTCGCAAGCCTGGCGAAAAGATCGTCGAACACGAGATCATGAATCACGAGAAGTTCGTCGCTCGGATTTCGAATACGATTAAGGTGCGCGAAGAGAACAAGCGTGGTTTCGGCGTCATCGTGATTTCCGAAGGTCTTGCCGAACTACTGCCAGCCAAGTACCTCGTCGGGATCAAGCGCGACGATCACGGACACATCAAGGTGTCAGAAGTCGATCTGTACCGTAAAGTCGCCAAGTGGGTCTCGACCGTCTACAAAGATCAGACCGGCAAGGACAAGAAGTTCACGCCACTGCAGCTTGGATACGAAACCCGCTGTGCACGTCCACTGGCGTTCGACGTGATCCTGGGAAGCCAACTCGGTGTGGGTGCCTATCGAGCCCTTGCTGAACAAGGTTTGACCGGCGTGATGGTCTCTGTCGAAGGCCAGATGCAGCTCAAGTATGTTCCGTTCGAACAGCTTGTTCGTCAGTCGGATCTGGTGACCGAAGTGCGGCACATCATCCCCGGATCTGACTTCCACTTGCTGGCCCGATTCCTGGAACATTATCCCGAATCGAAGTAATGGTTAAGCCAATATTGAGGGTTCTGTCGTCAGGCAGAGCCCTCAATCGTTTTCGCTGCGGATTCAGCGGCTTCAGAAGTAGATCACGACCAAGGCCATGAGCCAACCGCCGACTAGGCAGTCGAAGATCAAGGCGACCACAATGGCCACTTGATCGGTCGGAATCTTGGTTGCGCGAAACCAGTAGTTTGCGAACCAGCCAATTCCAAATCCGGCCACCAGTGTCATTGCAGCAACGACTGGTAGTGCAAGCAACACAGAGATTAGCACGTCAGTCGGCGGGACTCCGCCAGTGATTCCCATCACGACTGACAAGCAAATCAGGCCGATATCAGCTACACCAATTGTGAGCATGGCTGCCGAAACAGCGGGGTCCCGCAGCTTTGGCATCGGAGATTCCTCGATCGAATTTGATATCAAGTCTGCTGGTTACTCATCGACATTGACGGCCTTACTCTGCAATAGCTCGCCCCGGACGATTCGTGGTGATCCAGACGAATGCGCGTCCTGCTTCGTCCTGCCAGATCTCGCGCGAGAGTTTCTTGGGGATCACCATCGTCTTCAAGGCGACGCTCCACGACGTGGAGGCTCGTTTGAACGAAACGTCGATTTTCGACAGGTCGATCTTCGCTTTTTCGATCTCGTAATAGTCGATCAGAACGGGGGTCTCGGTCAGCTCGGCGACAGTCGAGAGCAGGTCGGTCAGCGGGACCTGATCGAGTTCAATTGGTGTCATTGCGAATAGCTTCGGCGCCGCTTTCAGACGTTGCTTCTGCAGCGGCCAGCCGACTGGCCATAGATCTTTGCGCAGCTCTTGTGGTTCGACCAACAATTCCAGTCCATCGGCCGGAGTGCGGTTGGGCCGGAATCCCAGGCTGCAGTCGTTCAGCATGATGGCCAGCGCGGTGGAGGCGGTGAATCCGCGCACATCTTGTCGAACTGTCGCTTTCGAGCCGAGCAGTCGCAGTTGGGCCGTCGCGGCCTGGCTGAACTTGATCGGAAACTTCGCCGGCAGAGGCAGTTTGGTGACGGCCTCAGTGAGTGGCAAATCAATCGTCTCTGCTTCCGCGGGCTTCAGCAAACTGCTGTAGAGGAGATTGAATTGATCCTTCGATAAGCCCCAATTCGGTTGACCATTGGGCGTCCCCTGAGCCCCGTAGGTCTTCAGTTCATCAATCCACTCCCGTAGCTTGGTGCCGTCACCGAGCTCGAAGGTGTGCCCCGGGAAGCTAATGCGGCCGACTCGATCTAGTGTTCCAACAGCGGTGACGTAGCGAGTGAATCCCACCATTCGTTCGCGAACGTCGGGCTTGTCGTTTACGGTCGGTCGCTGAATCTGGACCGAAACGTCCATCTGTTCCAACGCCTTGCTCCACTGCTGAGAATGCAATCCGCCGCCGTCGGTATTAGCGAAC
>DASYEA010001197.1:0-4471 GCA_036499265.1 Schlesneria sp.
ACACGGAATAACCGGCAAGATCATCTCGCCCACTAGCCCGTGCGAAACAGCGGCCCGAGGAAAAAGTTGCAGAAAGCGGCAATTTATGCCGGTCACCAGAGTCATTCTTGATCTAGGTTGAATATGGACCGATGGAATCAGGAAGACCACCATCGGGCTGACCAAGTCACTCTCAGCCCCTTTGAGACCCCGCAATCATGAACAAGTTCTATATCTTACACCCCGCCGAACAACTGCATCAGCGCATCCATTTGACGCTGTCTCGCGATCCCTACGTCGGTGGTCGACCAGTCCGATTCGATCTGGTCGACGGGAACGTGCTGCTGACCGGCTCGGTCCGGACGTACTTCCAGAAGCAGATGGCTCAGGAATCACTTCGAGGAATCGAAGGCCTGGGACGCGTTGTTAATCAGTTGGAAGTGGTGCGCAGCTAGAGTAGACGGTGCCTGAACGCCGAAAACGGCACACGGAGTGTGCCTTCTACATTGCTACGCTTCGACCATCAAAAAGGGATCCACATCGCCCTTCTTGTTGACGCGGCCGACGACTGTTTCATTCCAGGTATGATGGCCAAGAATGGCTCGTGACTCTCCCGTATCCTTCAGGCTGCGGAAGATCAGCAGTTGCAGGTCGTCGATCTTCAATCGATGTCCGGCTGCGATATCCGGGCCGATGACGCGACCATCTTCGGTCACAGTCAGCGTCCTCCACTGCGCATTTCCGCGTGAACGCGAAACGCCCCAGTCGAGGATCAGCGGTGCGAACAGCCCTTCGCCCTGCGCGACCTGGGTCAACGTCAGCTTTCCGTCTGCTCCCGCAAAGTTGTGCGGAGTGCTCTGCACGCGATCTTGAGCAACCGCGAGCGGAAACGCGCGGGCACGGAAACCCTTTGCGGCCAGTTGGACTTCGCGAGTCGCCGTGTCGGGACGAGGCTGAATGTCGTCGCTCAGCGGCAGCTCTGACTGGTACTCGATTCGTTGATTGGGGACGCCGCTGACCGAATCGGCCATCAGCAGGAATCGCTCGGCGCGAGACAACATCACGATGCGTTCGACTCGCAACTTTCCCGGGCCCAGCATCTGCAATTCGATGTAATCGGCATCCGGGTCGCTCTGCCAGCAGACGCAGCTCCACTCTTCGGCGAGTTCGACGGGCACTCCGCCGATCGTCAGCTTGATCGTCCAGTCGCCGTGAATCAGCGGTCGACCCGAAGCAGTCACATCCACTTGCGGAAAATGACGATGGTGAGCAATCGCAACGCTATCGGCTTGCACTGTCCAATCACTTCGCAGCAACGCCAATCGCGCGAAGTCGGATTGGTTGGACGGCATCGACAACACGCCATCGGCGCGAGTCCGTGCCGGCGGCTTCCCAGAGATGGCTCGTTTAACCGATCGCAGGTAGGAACCAACCGGGCCAATCTCGGGCAGGCCGCAGACTTCGGCGGCTGCGTTCAGGACTGGCAATGGCTGCAGTTTTAATCCGTTGGAGAGAGCCGCACGTCCATCGGGTCGACACAGGGGGATCGATCGTTCGACAACCGACTGCAGTCGCTCTTCTTGATCGCGATTCCAGACACGTAGATCGAACGCGCGTCCAATGCAGGTCGCTCGGACCAGCGGTGCCAACCAGAGCGGCAAGCGTTCGACCAGATCGGCGTGTGGTGTCCCATCGGTATCGGTGTTGCCGATCAAGTCGCTGCCGAGTTCCTTTTTGCCCGCTTTCATCGTCAGCGAGGCCCCTGCGATGCCTTCGAACACCAACCCCGCCAGGAAAGGGACTTCGCCTCGTTCCATCAGATTGACGTCGGCCGGGATCGTCGGGTCGACTTCTTCTGGGAGGGCTCGGATCAACCGAACTGCAGACAACAGCGAATGTCGCCAAAGACGCCAGAACTGCTGATGTCGAAGTTTGATGTCGGTGCAGGCCAACAGTTCCAAGCTGGCAACCAGCGCAAACGCGGCATTGTCTGTTTGAACATTTTGCGGTTCGCCGGTCAGGGCATAGATCAAAGATGCGACGCGCTGGGCGAAGGTGCGAGTGGCTTTAACGGCGGGGCGACGTTGCGACTTGGTAGGCTTGGCGACCCCCATTGCCTCTTCGAGTAGCGGAACCAATTCCGCTTCATCGGGGAACGCGGCGTGCGACCACAGGATCGACGCATTGTATCCAGTGGCGGCGTCACCTTTTCTCTGTCGCAGATATTGCTGACAGGCGGCGATGAACGCTTTGACATCACCGATGCTGGCCGCGGCTTTTAAGGACGGATTGGCCCCTCGCTCCCATTCAATTGCCTTCAGGAATTCGGCATCACTGGCGGCCGGCACTTCGGCGGAGCAGTTGGAAAACGAAAGGGAAACCTGCGTCATAAGAGACTCGCAATCTCGACGATTCGGTTAGTCCCAACCGGATGTCGGCAGATGAAGACGGATCAGTTCGCGTGCAACAGACGTCCGAGTCCGTCGCACCAGCGGAATCGCCAAGTTCGGCATCCGCAGTGAACTCGGCAGCAGCGTAGCTTGCCGCCACCGAATTGCAACGAGCGCGCGGCGAGTTCCCGAAAATAGCATGGGCATTCGGTTGCGGGCCGGTCAAGACATGACCGGATCGCGTGTTCAAATTGTGGTGATTTTCGACGACTGCATCAGCAGGCCGCCTCGCACATCGCGAGCTTCCGGCTTAGCAACTCCGTTTCGGCGGGGTTGCGAGCCAAGTCTAGAGCCGTCTGGAAGCACGCCCGAGCCTTCGCAAAGCGGCCTGCCAGACGATGAAATTCACCTTGGGCTGCCGGATAGAAGGGGTAGTCCTTCAGCTTCGATAGCTCTGTGATCGATTCCAGCTCTCGCAATCCTTCGTCCGGTCCGCGAGAGTAACCTGCCGCGATCGCTCGATTCAGGGCCACGATGGGAGTTGGTTTGAGTTGAAAGAGCAGATCGTATAGCTCCAGAATCCGGCTCCAATCCGTGTTCGCATAAGTTTCCGCACCGCTGTGCAGACAGGCGATGGCCGCTTCCAGATGATATTCGCTCAACTCATTGCCTGCGGCCGACCTCTCCAGATACACGAATCCTTGAGCGATCAGTTCCTGGTCCCAGGTCGATCGATCCTGGCTTTCCAACTGGATCAAAAATCCTTCCGCGTCGACTCGGCCAGGCAGTCTTGCGGCGTTGAAACAAAAGAGTGCGACGAGGGCGAACGTCCTGGGGCGAGCCCCTTGAGCGTGTTCGCACAATAGCAGTGCCAACCTCAAGGCCTCGTAACACAAGTCTTCGCGAATCGTCGTCTCGGACTGGCTACCGTGATAGCCCTCATTGAACAGCAGATAGATGGCCTGATAGACGGCTTCCAGACGCGCGGTCAATCCTGCGGCATCTGTGACTTCCACAAGTGATCCTGATTCGCGAAATAGTTTCCGCGCACGAGCCAATCGCTTTTCGATCGAATCGTGATTGGCCAACAGGGCACTGGCAACCTCGGCGACGCTGAAGCCGCATAGCGTCTTCAGGATGAGAGTCAGTTGGACTTCGGTGGAGAGTTCCGGGTGGCAGCAGGAGAACATCAAACGCAATTGATCGTCTTGGATCATTTTCTCGAAATCAGACTGGGATTCGAGAGTCTTCTCCCGCTGTTGGAGCAGCAAGGTCAGTTCGGGGGTCAGATCACTCAGATGGCTGTCGCGGCGGATGAGGTCGATCACTCGATTCCGAGCGACCCGCATCAGCCAGGCCGAAGGGTTGTCTGGCAAACCGTTCACGGACCATGACTGTAAGGCCTGACAGAGCGCGTCCTGGACCACATCTTCGGCCAGGCTCAGGCGGCTCAGTCCGAATAGTCTGGTCAAATGCGAAACCATCTTCCCCGCCTCGCGGCGGAAAAGATGGTCCACTAATTGGGGGATATCCTGCATCGGACACTCGACAGTCACGAAATGATCGGTCGCACCTCAACCAAGCCATCGCCCGAAAGGACGGGACAACCCTTGGCAAGTTCCACGGCTTGCGCCAGATCCGTTGCCTGGATGATCAGATACCCGCCAATCGTGTCTTTGGCTTCGGCATAAGGTCCATCGGTTACCGTTTTGGATTTGCCGCGCACCATCTTACCAGTGCTATCTAACCGCTCGCCGGGCTGAACGACGTGGCCGTTCTGCTTCAGCTCGGCCATCCAGCTCATCCAAGCCTTGGTCAGTTCCTGCATTCGCTCGGGCGAGGTCGATTTGCTGAGGCCTTCATTGTTCCAGAAGAGTAACAAGAATTTGGACATGAGATTGCTCCTGTTTTTTGAGTGAGTCAAATTCTAAATAACGGTGCGCGATTCTGCTTGCGGAATAAGTGAGGAAGTCGCGACTTCGTATCCGGGAGGGCGAGGCTCCTGTGGGGTCCTCTTAGTATATTTCCCCGTGCGTCGGTCGCTTTTTCTGAGGCTTCAAGCTTCGAATGCAACAGAACGGCACACGGAGTGTGCCTACTAC
>DASYEA010001198.1:0-3893 GCA_036499265.1 Schlesneria sp.
TGGGTAATCAAGGCGTTGAATGCGAACATGCCTTTCGATCAATTCTCGATCGAGCAGTTAGCCGGGGACATGCTGCCGGCAGCAACGCAGGATCAGCGGATCGCAACCGGCTTTCATCGCAATACAATGTTGAACGAAGAAGGAGGAATCGATCCGCTGGAGTTCCGTTTCTACGCCATGACCGATCGTGTTGCCACGACGGCGACGGTCTGGCTGGGACTGACGTTGGGGTGCGCTCAGTGTCATACACACAAGTACGACCCGATCACGCATCGCGACTACTACAGCTTCTTTGCACTCTTGAACAACGCGGATGAGCCGGAAATCGATGTTGTTCAAGCCGACATTCAATTCAAGCGGCAAGAGTTGGAGCGAAGAGTCGCGATCCTTCAGGCGGATTTGGCCAATCGGTTCCCCTTGCCCGAAGAGTTCGCGTGGACAACGCCCAAGCCAACGGTCGCAAAATCAACCAACGGTGCAAAGCTCGAGTCGAATTCGGATGGGATTGTCTTTGTATCCGGCCCAACACCTGAGACGGACACTTATCAGATCGAATTTGAAAGTGATCTTGCCGACGTGGTTGCAATCCGACTCGAGGCACTCAGCGATCCAAAGCTTCCCAGCAAGGGCCCAGGCCGTACTCCGCATGGAAATTTTGTGCTGGGAGAGTTCACTGCTGACGTGCAACCGCTGGCGGAATCCGCTGAGCTACAGCGATTGAAGTTTACGCGGGCGACGGCCGATTTCTCCCAAGCAAACTTCCCCGTCGAGAAGGCGATTGACGGAGATGTGACGAATGGCGGTTGGGCGATTGATGGGCCAGGAGAATGGAACGTCAATCGCAGTGCAGTCTTTCTTGTGGAGCAACCCGTTGTCACCCACGGTAAACCGGCACGTTGGACGATTCGCCTGGAGCAGCAATTTGGTAAGCAACACACCATCGGCAAATTTCGAATCAGCTTTGGTCGCCGCCGCCCGTCTGACGCAGGTAGCGAAGGTGAACGCCGACTGGCCCATCGCCATCGTAAGTTCGGTGAGTGGCTGGCTGCAGAAAAGAACAAAGTCGTGGAATGGACCGTCCTCAAGCCGACTGCCGCATCCGCTGACTTGCCGCTGCTGACGATCCAGGATGACGATTCCATCCTCGTTAGCGGCGATATGTCCAAACGGGATCTCTACGATATCAAGTTCGCTCATGCTTCGAATCGATCCTCCACTAAGTCAAAGGCGACTTGGACGGCATTGCGAATCGAAGCCTTGCCGGATTCCTCGCTCCCCAAAAATGGACCGGGCCGGGTTTACTACGAGGGACCTTTTGGCGACTTCTTCCTCAGCGAAGTCACTTTGCGAGCTAATGGCCAGCCAGTAAAGCTGACTAACCCTTCGCAGAGTTTTGCGAATGGTGGCAACACGGCGGCGATGGCACTTGACGGCAATCAACAGACCGGTTGGTCGATCAGTGGTGGGCAAGGCAAATCACATGTCGCCGTTTTTCGTTTTGAGCAGCCGATTGATCGCGACGCTCAATTCAATTTGACGATGTTGTTCGAGAGATACTACGCTGCGGGATTGGGACGTTTTCGCGTTTCAGTCACGGACGATTCCGGTTCGGTCGAGGCCAGTTCTTTTCCCGTGCAACTTGAGCCGTTGCTATTGGCACTCCAGAAGTCGCCGAGCGGCAATGTGGGGAGCGACGCAGATTCCATCCTGGTGAAACATTTTTGCGAAGTTGCTCCTGAGTTAGCCGTCGAGCGGCAGACCATTGCGACATTGCGTGGGCAACTCGCGGCCTATCCTTCCACGCTCGTGTTCAAAGAACGCCCGTCGAGTAATCCTCGTGTGACCCACCGATATCATCGCGGTGAATTTCTGCAGCCAAAGGAATTGGTCGAGCCGGCGATGCTGTCTGCTCTTCCTGAATTGCCGAAAAGCCAATCCGTTGATCGTCTGACATTAGCTCGGTGGCTTGTGAGTCCGGACAATCCGCTGGGGGCTCGCGTGACCGCGAATCGCGAGTGGATGGCGTTCTTCGGCCGCGGCATTGTTCGCACCGTTGATGACTTCGGCAGTCAGGGAGCCAGTTCGACCCACGTGGCGCTATTGGATTGGCTCGCCGTTGAACTCAGTGGTTCCAAACAAGCGCCGACAAATATCGCCCTATGGGATATGAAACGCCTGCATCGACTGATCGCGAACAGTGGCACGTACCGGCAGTCGTCGCGAGTCACCCCGGAACTGCTGGCTAAAGATGCGCAGAACGAATGGCTTGCTCGTGGACCTCGATCGCGTCTGGAAGCCGAAATCGTGCGTGATGCGGCTCTGCAATCGAGTGGACTGCTCTCCCACAAGATGCTTGGCCCCAGCGTATTTCCGACTCAACCATCCAGCGTCACCACGGAAGGGACTTACGGTGGACTCGCCTGGAACTTGAGTCCGGGCGAAGATCGCTACCGTCGGACCCTGTACACATTCAGCAAACGGACCGCCCCGTTTGCGATGAGCCTGACATTTGACGCCCCCAGTGGAGAAGCCTGTATCGCTCGTCGTGAAGTGACGAATACTCCGCTGCAGGCGCTGACTTTGCTGAATGATACGGTCTTTGTAGAAGCTGCGCAATCGCTGGGACGTGACTTCAGCAGTCGAAGTGGCAGTGTCGACGAGCGACTGACATTGCTGTTTCGTCGGTGTTTGACGAGGCCCCCTGTTGTCGAAGAGTTGGCGGCGCTGAAGCAGTTCTATCAGGATCAGCTTTCGTATCTCGAGACGAATGCGATCGATGTGAAAGCGATCGCCGGTCCAGGAGCCGAGAACTTCAAGGACCGCGCCATGTGGACGCTGGTGGCGCGCGCCATCTTGAATCTCGACGAGGCTGTCACCAAGAATTGATCTGCGGGCAAAGCGGCATTAACGCGAGGTTGTCATGAATTCCATTCTGCCAAATAGCATGAACTTGGCCCGTCGTCATTTCTTTCGCGAATGCCAACTGGGCGTCGGAAAGATGGCCCTGGCGTCGTTGCTGACATCAGCGACGTCGCAATCCAGCCGAGCAGCAATACCGCCTGCAGAGACTTCTCTGAACCCACGTCAGCCTCATTACGGGGCGAAGGCGAAAGCGGTCATTCACCTGTTCATGGCCGGAGCCCCCAGCCAGCTTGATCTGTTCGACTACAAGCCGAAACTGGCGCAGTTTGAAGGCAAGCCGATTCCTCCGGAAGTGATCGGTGGGCAGCGATATGCATTCATCCGGCCAGACGCCAACTGTCTGGGGCCGCAGTTCAAATTTGCGAAGCATGGGGAGAGCGGAGCCGAATTGTCGGAGATGCTGCCTCATTTGGCCAAGATTGTCGACGACATCGCGATTGTGAAATCGGTTCATACAGATCAATTCAATCACGCGCCGGCGCAGATCTTCTTTAATACCGGATTCTCACAGCCAGGACGGCCTTGTCTGGGCTCGTGGGCCACGTACGGGTTGGGATCGGAAGCAGATGACCTGCCCGCTTTCGTAGTGATGTCGACCGGATCGGGTGTTAGCGGCGGTGCTGCGAACTGGTCCAGCGGATTCTTGCCGACAGTCTTCTCCGGCGTGCGACTACGCAACCAGGGTGACCCCATTCTCGATGTTTCCAGTCCCTCCGGGATTGATGCACGGCTGCAGCGAGATTCGCTGGATTTGATTGGGACGCTCAATCGTCGTCGTCTGGAAATGGAGGGAGATCCAGAAATCGCGACGCGTATCGCCAGCTACGAAATGGCGTACCGATTGCAAACGTCCGCGCCCGAGTTGATGGATCTGAAGAGCGAATCGAAAGAGACGCTGGAGATGTACGGCTGTAACCCCGATGTCCCATCGTTTGCTCGCGCGTGCCTGTTGGCTCGGCGAATGATCGAGC
>DASYEA010001199.1:0-2711 GCA_036499265.1 Schlesneria sp.
GTCTGGCGATTGGAGCCAAAGCGGTGTCGAGCCACCGCACTCCAAAGTTCGCTGCTGATCGGCGATCAATTGTGAAAGAGCAATCCCGCTGCGCGGGCTTCGGACTCGGGATGCTAACTCGGTGTGCGAAGGTCATTGCGTATCGACTTTGCCAAGTCTCTTTGCGAGATTGGCGACGTCCAATTGCGATTCTCTTGTGGCATAACTTGGTGCTCCGATCAAACCCCATTTTGGTTTTTTTTAGAAATTGATCGCAGGTTTTTTGCGGCGACGAGGGCGACATATTTGAAACTCGGAGGATAGAGAGTTCGCAGAGACGAGGATGAACCACGGAACACACTGAAAGCACGGAAAGTGGAATAGGGATGGATCACGAATCGGACGAATGAAGAAGCGATGCGAATTAGACTTCAAAGCGAGGCGGCTGAGGATCGGGGCCTTGCGTCGCGGCGAAGCTTGGTGCCTTTGTGAATGCGACACTGAAAATTGACAGTTGACCGGATTCAGGAGGCAATTTGGGGGCAGACAACCCGGCCCTCAGCAGCGGGGGCTAATCGGCATTTTAAGGGACTGAGAATGATAACTCTTTCGCAAGAAACCCGTGTGTGACGCAGCGGCGGTACGTCGGAACTGGATCGATAACGAAAGTCGGGGGCCATCGATTGTGTCGCCGGGAATTTCCACTGTGAAATCAAGTGTCAACTGTCGTTGACGCAGCTCGGCTGAGCTTGCCAGTGGAGCGGCGACGATTGAGGACTCGTATCCGACGTTGTGCCATTTGCGATGTCGTCTACGAGTTGGTCTAGGTTTTGCGTGCTTCGCTTGATGTCGTCAGAGCTTTGCGGCCGTTCTCGCTCATCTCAACTTGGATTCCATACGAGCCGAATTCAATTCCGGCGCGGACAATATGGAACAACATGTTGCCACGTCGTCTACATCGGGACGTGCCCCCAGAGCGGTTCGCATTGGAGTCCGAGTGTTCACTCTTTGCGAGTCAGGAATGCCAACAGTGCAAGAGAAGATCGAGCAGATTTACGATCAAGTCGTCCGTCGTAATCCGGGCGAGCTAGAATTCCATCAAGCGGTCAAAGAAGTCCTCGACACACTGTCACCTGTGTTGGTGAAACATCCGCAATACGCGGAACACAAGGTGATCGAGCGGATTTGCGAACCTGAACGGCAGATCATCTTCCGAGTGCCTTGGCAGGATGACAAAGGCGAAGTCTGTATCAATCGCGGGTTCCGAGTCCAGTTCAACAGTGTGCTGGGCCCGTACAAGGGAGGATTGCGATTCCATCCCTCTGTTCTACTTGGAACGATCAAGTTTCTTGGCTTCGAGCAGATCTTCAAGAACGCGCTGACTGGGATGCCGATCGGCGGTGCCAAGGGTGGTTCGGACTTTGACCCGAAGGGCCGGTCCGATAGCGAGGTCATGCGGTTCTGCCAGAGCTTCATGACGGAACTACACCGCCACTTGGGCGAGTACACCGACGTGCCTGCCGGAGACATTGGCGTCGGAGCTCGCGAGATCGGTTATCTGTTCGGTCAGTATAAGCGGATGACCAACCGTTACGAGTCCGCCGTGCTGACCGGCAAGAGCCCGCATTGGGGTGGCGCGCTGGTTCGTCGTGAAGCGACAGGGTACGGGGCCGTCTACTTCGTCGATGAGATGCTCAAGATGCGAAAAGACTCGCTCGAGGGCAAAACGTGTGTCGTGTCGGGTTCCGGCAATGTTGCCATCTACACGATCGAGAAGATTCAGCAACTGGGCGGACAAGTGGTGGCATGCTCCGACTCGGGCGGGGTGATCTACCATGAACGAGGGATCGACCTGGCGACCGTTAAACAGGTGAAGGAGGTCGAGCGCAAACGAATATCGGTCTATACCGATATTCACCGCGATGCTCGCTACGTCCCGAATGGAAGTGTCTGGGACATTCCCTGCCAAGTGGCGATGCCGTCGGCAACTCAGAACGAACTGGATGGCGAGGCCGCCCGTCAGTTGGTGAAGAACGGCTGCATTGCGGTGGGTGAAGGGGCCAACATGCCGACGACCCCCGAAGGAGTGCGCGTCTTTCAGGATGCGGGAATCCTATACGCTCCGGGTAAGGCCGCGAATGCCGGTGGCGTGGCAACCTCGGCCCTGGAAATGCAGCAGAACGCCAGCCGGGATGCCTGGTCGTTCGAGCATACCGAACGTCGGCTGCACGAAATCATGGTGGAAATTCATCGTGCCTGCTACGAGACGTCTGCCGAGTACGGCCAAGCTGGCAATTACGTGCTGGGCGCAAACATTGTTGGCTTCAAACGGGTCGCAGAAGCGATGGTGGCTTTTGGTCTCATTTGAATCGGGTTCTGTTCACAACGATCTCTGCCAGCCAGCGCTGGCTAGATCGCTTGTGATTGAATTGAGTCTGCATCAACTGGGCGATACATCCCTTTGGCCGTTCTAAATAGATCCATTCAAGGACGGAGTGACTTATTCGCCAATCGAGGGGAACGAGACTAAGCGGCTTTCAAGGAACCTGCCTCTGAAATGTAGACGGCACGCTGCGTGTGCCGCGTTCAGCACACGGAGAGGCTGTGGTCTTTTCACGCCACCGATCTTGCATCGGTGGCGATCAAATCACGGCTTCTCCGTGCGTCGATCGTTTTTTCTGATGCTCCAGGCTTCGAATGCAGCAGAACGGCACACGGAGTGTGCCTACTAC
>DASYEA010001200.1:0-6413 GCA_036499265.1 Schlesneria sp.
GGCCCCTTCTTAAGACTTCGCCCCATGGTGATTCGCCTCGGGCCTACAGGCCCATTCAAAAACTGAATAAACTGAATTCGGTATTACAGTGAAACCTGACCGTAACGTCGTGACTTGCGGCGACGAATGATCGCATTTCGAGTTGGTCGTCGGGGATTACGAGTACGACCACCCTTGGCCAACTTACCTGTCGGGCTGACTGGATGACGTCCGCCCGAACGACGGCCTTCACCACCACCCATCGGGTGCGAGATCGGGTTCATTGCCGAACCGCGGACGTAAGGGCGAATCCCCTTGCGACGAACGCGTCCAGCCTTGCCGATGACGATCATCGAGTGTTCCGAGAAACCCAGCACACCGATGGTGGCTCGGCATTCTGCCGGAACTCGGCGAACTTCGCCAGAGGGTAGCGTAATTTGTGCCCAATCGCCTTCGCTGGCGTTCATTACGGCTGACACACCGGCACTGCGGCAAAGTTGCCCGCCACGGCCTGGTTGCAGTTCGATGTTGTGAATCGAAGTTCCAACCGGAATCAATCGCAGCGGCATGCAGTTGCCAAGCAAAGGCTCAACAGACGTCCCGCTACCGATCTTCGCGCCAGCAGCCAAACCTTCTGGGGCAAGGATATAGGTCTTCTCGCCGTCTTCGTACTGAATCAGTGCGATGCGGCAGGTGCGGTTCGGATCGTATTCAATGTGCGTGACAACAGCGGGGATACCATCTTTGCTGCGTCGGAAGTCGATGTGTCGATAGAGAATTCGCTGTCCGCCACCACGGTGACGACAGGTGATCTTGCCCTGGAAGTTGCGACCGCCACGACGTTTGAAGCGGGATACCAGAGTCTTCTCTGGACGCTTCTTCTTGTCGGTGATGTCTGCAAAATCGCTAACCATCCCGCCGCGGCGACCGGCGCTTGTTGGCTTGTATGTTCTAATGCCCATGGCGAATCCTAATCTGCAATCAACCGACTCTGACCAAATCCAATTTTCTTAGAACAGGGCGATGCGATCGTCTTCGTGAAGTGTCACGAGGGCTCGCTTTGACGCACCTGTTTCACCGAGCAGCGCCTTGAATCGACGCGTCTTACCAACGCGATTCTGGATCCGCACGCCGGTTACTCGAACCGACCAGTGCTGCTCCACGGCTTCTTTGACGCTTGTCTTAGTGGCCGCATTGTCCACCAGAAACACGAACGTGTTCCGTCGCTCGGACAGATGCATCGTCTTTTCGGTGATAATCGGGCGTCGCAAGACCTGATGTCCCCGCAACACAATTCCTGTTTCCACAGCCATCTCTAACCTCTTCTCAATTCTCGCTTGACTCTGTTCAGGCGGTCGGCTGAGCAAATCGCTTCTTGAATCGCTCAATCGCATCGACGGTCACAACCAAGTATCGATTGCGGAGCAGTGTCCCCGCATTCCACTCAGTGGCCGGAACCAGCGAGCAGCGCTCGATGTTTCGGCAGGACTTCCAGACGATCGGGTTTGGTTCTGCGATGCCGATCACACAACTCGCTTCGCCAACACCAATCTTGTTCAGCATCTTGGCGACCGGTCCCGTCTTTGGTTCCGTGATTGCCAGAGAGTTCAGGACGAACAACTCGCCATCGCGAACCTTGCTCGCGAATGCCATCGCAGTTGCTCGCTGCAATGCTTTGCGAGGCAGGCGGTAGCTCCAGTCTTTCGGTCGCTTGGCGAAGCAGTGGCCGCCACCGCGACGCACCGGCGTCCGCTTATTACCCATACGGGCGTTGCCCGTGCCCTTTTGCTTATACATCTTCTTGCCGCTACCGATCACCTCGGCGCGAGACTTTGTTTTCGACGTTCCGAGTCGCTGATTCGAGCCGTACATAACGACGGCCTCGTGCAGCAAGCGATCCGAGATCACCTTCGCAAAGTCATCAGGATTCAACTCACAGTTTTGGCCTGTGGGCGCACCTGATTGGTCGTAAATTGGAAATGAAGCCATTCAAATCACCAATGTGTTGTCATTCGACATCAGAAGAACATCGTACGCGATACTGCTATCAATAGCAGTTAGTCTCGCGAACGATGACATAACCGCCAGAGTAGCCAGGAATGGCTCCCTTCAGCAGCAGCATTCCAGCATCCGCATCGGCTTGCCAAAGTCGCAATCCGCGCACTGTGACTCGCACCCCACCCATCCGACCCGGCATCTTGGTTCCCTTGAACACCTTGCCGGGGTCGGTACTTTGTCCGGTGGAACCACCAGATCGATGCACCTTCTTCACGCCGTGGCTCGCGCACACACCACTAAAGTGATGTCGCTTCATGACACCTGCGAAGCCACGCCCCTTGGAAACACCAATAACGTCTACCTTCGAACACTCAGCCAACTCGGATACAGTCAGCACTTGACCAACGGTATACTCGGGAGCATCGCGAAACTCGCGAATGAATCGCTTCGGTTCGCAATTCGGCTTCTCGACTTTGCCTGGACGAGCGGCGTCCAATACGGCGACGGTTCCTCGCTCTGCACGGGAAGACAGCCGACGAGGCTTGTCTTCGAAGCCTAGCTGAGCTGCGTTGTAACCATCGCGCTCCATAGTCCGCAATCGCAACACAACGCAAGGACCCGCGGCGACGACCGTCACTGGCACAACCGTGCCACGACTATCAAACACCTGCGTCATGCCGACTTTACGGCCAAGCAACCCACGAGACATGACTAACACCCTACCCAACAGAACTAAATTTCAGTGAAGCGCAACTAGCAATGCTAGTTGACGGACGCACGAATCTTGACGTCGACACCCGCTGGCAACGACAGCTTGTTCAGAGCGTCAATGGTCTTGCCGGTCGGCTGAATGATGTCAACCAATCGCTTGTGCGTGCGAATTTCGAATTGTTCGCGAGACTTCTTATCAATGTGCGGGCTGCGGAGAACCGTGTATCGTTCGATGCGCGTTGGCAGCGGCACAGGGCCATGCACAACCGCACCCGTTCGCTTTGCTGTGTCGACGATTTCTGCGGCTGATTGATCGAGGACCGAATGGTCGTACGATTCCATGCGAATGCGAATTTTTTCTTGTCTTGGTCCTGACACGCCCAGAATCCTCTCGAAACAACTACAAAGACTGCCGGCACCCCAAAATGGGGAATCAGAGATGGTATTGGCAGAGGATTTGAATGTCAACGATCAGCTGCAGTTTAACTCCAAAATTCTGCTTGCTTTCAGACATTCTGCTTCGCAGAGATCGAGAGCTGCGAATGCGTGTCGCCAAATCTTTGAAAACCGCATGGTCGCAACGGTTACAGTGACATTTTGGTCTTGTAAGGAATGCCCGGAATCTCGTATCGGGTAGCCCAAATAATGTGACGCAATTCGGCGACGGCTTGCGCGGTGCGTTGGTGTTGGCGAGTTATATTTCCTATGTTGCCTAAAGTGCCTTAGGTTAATTATTTTGGGTTTAGGTCCGGTAGTTAGGGGCTGATCTGCGCCTCCGTTCGACGGAATCTATGGAAGTATTGACGTTATTTCGGTTAAAGTAGTTGTGGCAGTCATTGTTGGGTCTGTGATAAGAACCAGTCATCAAGCTGTTGGAGTGATCTGGAGTGGCGTTGACGGATCGATTTCTACAATTGAGCCCTTTTCTCGCCCCCTGGTGGTTGAGTGGTGCGCACCGACAGACGTTGGCGGCGGGATGTTGGTTCGGTCGGTTGAATCAATATCAGGCAGTTCCTCGCCAAATTGAACTGGATGATGGTGATATCGTCGTCGTGCATGACGACTGTCCTGCCGGTTGGCAACCCGGTGACCGTGCCGCCTTATTGATGCACGGGCTCAATGGCAGCCATCAAAGTCCGGTGCTGGTGCGACTTGCGGCAAAGTTGACACAGCAGGGCACACGTGTTTTCCGCTGGGATATGCGGGGCTGTGGTGCCGGTCGTGGCTTGGCGCGATTGCCATATCATGCTGGTCGGTCAGATGATTTGGCTCGTGTCCTCGAAAACATAGTTTGTTGGTGTGAGACGCACGACGCTTCAGGTCGGTGTCGTAGTAAAATTGTTCGTCGCGATCCGTATTTAAGCCTGCTGGGAGTTTCCCTGAGCGGCAATATTCTGCTGAAATATCTGGGTGAATCGCCAGAACGGATTCCCAGAGAAGTACTTCAGGCGATTGCGGTTAATCCCCCTATCGATCTGTCGCATAGTCTGGGAGCACTTCGCAGGACGCTGACGGGGTGGTACGACCGTCATTTCGTCGGCAAGTTGTTTAGTGACTTGTTGCAGCGTCGGTCGCAGAGGCCCGATGCGCCGATGCCGGAGCAATGGAATCGGCCACGAAGTCTGATGGAATTTGATGATTGGTACACCGCTCCTGTGAGCGGTTTTTCGACGAGTCGCGAGTACTACGACCGCAGTAGTGCCATGCAGTTTATGCCTCGGATTCAAGTCCCGACGACAATTATTACGTCACAGGACGATCCGATGGTTCCGCTGCAGATGTTCACTCGCTCCATGGAATGCTGGTCTCCACAAGTGCGGTTGGCGGTCGCGGCCGGCGGTGGACATGTGGGCTATATCGCACGCCGCGGACAAGACCCGGATGAATTCTGGCTAGATTGGCGAATTCTCGAGCTCATGTCGCGTCACTCACATGATCTTCTTGCGGCCGCGTAACTTGTGGTAGCAGATGTGTCTGAGTTCCGTCTTGAATACGCAATTGGCACTGGCTCGGAATTGGGTGGGTTTGGGTGGGAAGTGGGTCGATCGCTCTCTGCGGTATCCGTTGCGTCACTTCGATCACTGGCCAACTGCGCGCCTTGTGTCGCGCTGGTTGAAGTGGCCGCCCAATCCTCGAAGAATGGCGCGACTTAGGTCAAAATATCCTGTCAGCCATCTTCAAATAGCTGCGTGATGTGAAATGCCGGGTGCCTAGCCTCGACAGATCCATTGCGGTTCGGGAGACTGGTTGCCGCAATTAAACGTGACCCTTGCAAGACGGAGTTTTCACGATGCCGACGCCACTTGAAACGCTGGTCAACTGTGGTACGAAATTATGGCTCGATAGCATTGATCCTGATCTCGTGCTCGAAAATCGCAAGTTCGGAGCGACCGGAGCAACATCAAACCCCATCATCATTTCCGATCTGCTGAAAACCGGTCGGTTTGACGACCAGATCACAGAACTGTCCAAGCAGGGGCTGTCGGACGAGGATATTGCCTGGGAGATGACCGATCGGCTTGTAAAGCAGGCTCAGGGTGTCTTCGCCGAAGTTAATCGCAGCACGAAAGGCGACGACGGCTATGTCAGTTTCGAGCTGGATCCACTGTTAGAAGCGGCCGATTGTCCGCTGTCGCATGATCAAAAGGTGGCTCGGTATATCGAGCTTGGCAAGAAATGGGCGGAGGGGCACACGAACCGCATGATTAAGGTTCCGGGTACTCCAGCAGGCCTAGGTGCCCTTGAGGAACTCGCGGCGGCCGGGATTACTTTGAATGTGACGCTTCTATTCTCACGACGCCAATACGTTGCGGCCCGCGATGCCATCTGGCGCGGTGCAAAGCGCCGACCGTCTCTAGAGGGTTTTAAGTCGGTTTACAGCATTTTTGTCAGCCGGATTGATGTCTACACGAAGAAGCATGTACCCGAGTTGTCGGCAGGGGCGCAGGGTCTGGTTGGTATCGTCAATGCGCAGCGGTTGTGGCAAGAGAACCGACAGTTTTGGTCGGACAAGAATCTGCAATTGAAGCAAGAGTTCATCTTTGCGAGCACGGGGACGAAAGACCCCAGCGATTCGCCCGACAAGTACGTGGATGCTCTCGCTGGCTCGGACATTCAGACGAATCCGCCGGCGACGAATGCGGCGATTCAAAAGATGACGGGCAAAGTCTTTTCGCGGAAAGTGGATCGACTGCCGCCGACAGAGATCGTTGCCGATATCGATCAGAAGGTCGATTTCAACAAGCTGGAAACGGTCCTGATGGAAGAGGGATTGGCGAAGTTCGCAGATCCTCTCAAAGCCCTGCTGGAACTGATCGCCAAGAAGCGTGCAGCGAAGTAGTGGATTGGACCTGTTGAGGTATTGTTGATGGCTGCAGTGACAAGCAGGCAAATTCGATGGCGATCGGCAGTCCTGGTCGTCATCGGGATTTGCGTTGCGGCAGTCATACTTCGCATCTCCTTTTTTCCGGTGAAGCCAGCGGATATTGGTCCTGAAGCCGAAGTGACGTCGACTGCGATTCCGCCCCAATCGACGACAGAAGCTGATTCGCCGAGCAACGAAGCGACTCCCGCTTCAGCCCATGCATTGGACGAATTGTTGCAAGCGGCCTACAAAGCGCGCGATGCCCTGCAGGACGTCCAAGACTACTCGGCCGTTTTCGACAAGCGAGAACAAGTTGGTCGCAAGTTCGTCACCACGAAGATGAACTTGAAGGTGCGAGTCG
>DASYEA010001201.1:0-3701 GCA_036499265.1 Schlesneria sp.
ATCGGTCTCGGGGTTCGACGGACAGGCCTTTCATGATCACGTGGGCCACTCGTGGATCGACGTCAGGACAATGTCGCTTCAGATCTTCGGGAGGGTTGTTGATGTGCTGAACAACCGCATCCAGCGTCTCGGCGGCTTCCCAAGGGAGTCTCTTGGCGTACATCTCGTAACAAGTGACCGCATACGAAAAGATGTCGATTCGTTGGTCGGTCCGTTGCCGTTTGATGAGCTCGGGGGCCATATAGTTGGCGGTCCCGGTGCGATTGCCGGGAGCCTGAAATTCGGGGGTGTTCGGGACGACCAGACCGAAATCAATCAGCTTGATCGAGTAGTCTGTGTCCAGCAGAATATTCCGCGGGCAGATGTCGCGATGGATCCAGTTCTGGCGATGAAAATATTCAATCGCCTCGCCCAGTTCGATCATAAACTTCAAGCGATTGCGCTGCATGACGTCGTTCTGGACATCCACCAGATAGCTGAGGCTGACCCCCTCCACGAACTCCATCACCAGGTACTGTTCGTTATTGGTCGTGATTCCGACTTCGAAAGTCTGGACGATATGGGGATGCTTCAGCTTCAGGGCCACATCGCCTTCAGTCGGCTTTGGAGTCTTAATTCCTTTGAAGCGAGCTTCCAGTCGTTTGGTCTTTTCGATGTCCAGCAGCTTCAATGCGACTGTGCGACCGTTGTAGCCATCAACGGCACGCCAAACCTTCGACATACTTCCCTGGCCAACGCGACCGACTAGCTGGAAGCGTTTGGTAACATCCAGCTTCGGCACCTTGGATTTGCCCTGCATCAGCTTCTTGAAGAATTCGAGCATGAACCACGTCCGAAGCAGGTAATCGAGAAGTTAGAAAATCAAACGAAGCGCTTCATCCCTCTCACATCCCGCAGTAGTCGATCATGCGCGAGATCTCTGTCCGCAGTTCTGGTCGAGGGACGATCCGGTCGATGAAGCCGTGCTCCAGCAGGAATTCACTCGTCTGAAAGCCTGCTGGCAGATCGATTTTGCAAGTTGCTTTGACGACGCGAGGTCCTGCAAATCCGATCAAGGCCTCCGGTTCCGCAATGATGATGTCGCCCAGCGATGCAAAGCTGGCGGCAACGCCACCCATCGTCGGGTTGGTCAGCACCGACAAGAACAGCCCACCGGCATCGTGATACTTGGCGAGTGCAGCCGAGACCTTGCCCATCTGCATCAGCGACAAGATTCCCTCGTGCATGCGAGCCCCGCCGCCGGATCCGCTCAGGATGACCAGCGGCAGATTCAGTCGCGTCGCCTCTTCGATCGATCGAGTCAGCTTCTCGCCGACAACCGATCCCATGCTTCCCATGATGAACGACGAATCCGTCAAGGCAAAGACCACCGGGCGACCGCGCATATATCCGCGACCGGCAATGCACGCTTCCGTCAAACCCGACTTCTTTTGTTCGGCAACCAATCGATCCTTGTACGGCTTCGTATCAACGAACCCCAACGGATCTTTCGGCTTGAGGTTTGTGAACCATTCTTCGAAGCTGTCTTCGTCCAGTAGTTGCTGGATCCGAATTCGGCCCGGCACTGTAAAGTGATAGTTGCAGTCCGGGCAAAGGAACAGGTTCTTTTCGACCTGCTTCCGAAAGACTGTGTTCTTGCAGTCCTCGCAGGAAATCCACAGCCCTTCCGGCACGCCGCGTTTCTTGCGCGGGACTTCACCGCTTTGATCGGCATCGCTCATGGTGACAGCACTCATCCCACATGCCTTCTAATGAGGGAGTCCCCTCAACCCAAATCGAGCTACCGCTCGGAAGCTGACATCACCGCTCCCGTTGGTCGCTCACCGAAATCATGCGCGCAAAACGCGTTCATCCCGTGACGAAAGAATCTAGTCGACATTTCAGGCGACATGACCCGCAAGGCGCCGCAGGTTTTGAACTGCGGAAGTATAATCGGCTTCGCCAAAAATGGCACTGCCCGCCACAAACACCTGGCACCCGGCGGCGGCGGCCAGACCGATCGTATCAACACCGATTCCGCCATCAATTGACAGCAATGTCCCCGGCGCCAACCGTGGTTTCAGGTACTTCGCCTTGTCCAGTGTTTCGGGCTTGAACTTCTGGCCTCCAAAACCAGGCTCCACACTCATCAGCAGCACCAGATCGCACATCGGCAAAAATGGCTCGATTTGCGTGGGTGAAGTCCCTGGATTGATGGCCAAACCCGCTTTTCTGCCAGCGGCGCGAATCCGCTTCAACACTTCGGTCGGCTCCGGCACCGCTTCGATGTGGAATGTGATCGCATCGCATCCCGCCTTGATGTAGTCGTCCAAGTAGCGGGCTGGATCCGAAATCATCAGGTGAGCGTCAAAAAACGCCTTGGTTTTCGAGCGAATGCTCTCGATCAGCAAGGCACCATACGACAGATTGGGGACGAAATGACCGTCCATCACATCCCAATGCAGCCAATGCGTATTCGCTGCGGCCAATCGATCGATTTCCTGCTGCAAATTCGCGTAGTCACACTTCAGCATCGAGGGCGCCATAATCGGCGACTCGTGCGGAAAAGAGGTAGTCATTGTCTGGGGCTCCTTAGGTTTCTATGACCAGTATCGGTTTCGATCGGCCAATTGCCAGCGATCCGGCGGTCGCGTCGGAAAAACTTGATGCGTGTGCTTGCGGGAAGGCGACTTGCCCCGTCAAATGATGACGCCGATTCCCCCGCTACCCCCACCGCCAGTCTCTCGAAGGCTCCGCATGAATCTGACCGATTTGACCTGGTCCGAGGTCGATAAGCTGTCGCGCGATCTTCCTGTCGTCGTCCCTGTCGCCGCTCTCGAGCAGCACGGGCATCATCTTCCTGTTTTCACCGACAGCATGCTGCTGGGGGAAGTCGTCCGGCGAGTCGGCGACACTCTGCAGGACAACGTTCTCGTCGCACCGCTGATGTGGCTGGGCAACTCACACCACCACATCGACTTCCCTGGCACATTATCGGCCACTCCGCGTGTCTACCTCGATCTGCTGAACGATCTCACTGACAACCTGATCACGCACGGTTTCAAGAGAATTGTTTTCTTGAACGGCCACGGCGGCAACACGACACCTGGCAAGCAGGCCATCTTCGAAGCCCGGCAGCGTCATCGTACGCGAACCGATTTGCTGCTGTTGTTCGCGACCTATTGGGATAGCGCCAATCCAAACAAGGGGAGATCGGATCTGGTGCAGTCGCAGATGGGGCATGCTTGCGAATGGGAAACCTCCATGATCCTGCGACTGGCTCCGCACTTGGTGAAAGATACTGCGAAGTTGCAGGACGTTCCCTTCGGCTTTGCTTTCGAACCTGCCTATCGCGGCTGGATCACCAAAGATCGAACTGTCCCCGGCCACATCGGCAGCCCGCAATTTGCGACCGCCGAGAAAGGGGAATACCTGTTCCAGACATTCTCGACGGGGGTGACTCAATTCCTCGAACAGGTGATCGCCTGGGATGGACACTCCTGGGGGTAAGAGGAGGAGATTGCAAATTGCAAAATGATAATTGCAAATTGCAAATTGAAGAGAGAAACACTCACAGAGCGAACATTGACACATCCTCGGGCTGTTCCAATTTTAAATTTTCAATTTGCATTTTGCAATTCACAATTTGCAATGGTCTTCCAATAAGGTGATACGTGTCTGCTCCCCCCGCACGTTCGCAGGCCATGGTCTGGTGGATCTGT
>DASYEA010001202.1:0-1608 GCA_036499265.1 Schlesneria sp.
CCGGTTGGAGCCATTATGCGGGGACGAGTTCTAATCTGGCTGTCTCTTGTGACGATCGGCCTGCTCGCGCCGAATGTCAGCGCCGATGACCGATTCGCCCGCGATGTCGCGCCGATTCTGGTCAAACGCTGCCTGGAATGTCACAACGAACGGGAAGCGTCCGGCAAGCTGGTCTTGGTCGACAAGGGATCATTGGCCGCCGGTGGCGAGAGCGGCCCGGCGGTCGTCGCAAATGATGCTGAACGAAGCAATCTAATCTCCCGAGTCGTTTCTGGTGAAATGCCGCCACCCAAGCGAGGGGTGTCTCAAAAGCTTTCCGCGGCTGAAATCGACGCCCTGAAAGACTGGATCGCTGCCGGAGCGACTTGGCCTGAAGGTCGCAAGTTGGATCTCTACGAAGCCACGACCGAAGTTCGCGGTGGACGCGATTGGTGGTCGCTGCAGCCAGTTCGACGCCCGCGAGTCCCTTCGTCGATCTCGAAAGCCGGTCACTCACCCATTGATGCCTTCATCAGAACCAAGCTGGATGCGGCTCAGATACAGCCCGCTCCCCCGGCCGATCGCGCGACGCTGATGAAGCGTCTCAGCTTCGACCTGTTGGGACTGCCACCCTCGTATGATGAGATTGAAGAGTTCGTGAACGACTCCAGCCCGGATGCGTATGAACGCCTGGTTGACCGCCTGTTGGCGTCGCCTCATTTCGGCGAACGCTGGGGACGTCTTTGGCTAGACACCGTGCGCTATGCCGACACCTGCGGCTACGAACGCGATCAAGAAAAGCCGTTCGCCTGGAAGTATCGCGACTGGGTCGTGCAGGCGATCAACGAAGATATGCCTCACGACCGGTTCATCCTCGAACAACTGGCGGGCGATGAACTATCGGATCGAACCGAAGCCTCCGTGATTGCCACGGGCTTCTTGAGGCTGGGGACTTGGAACGACGAGCCGAACGATGCCGACGAGTACAAGTACGAACGCTTGGAAGATCTGGTCCATGCCACATCGACGGCCTTCCTCAGTCTGACCGTCAAGTGTGCTCGTTGTCACGATCACAAGTTTGACCCGATTCCGCAGACTGACTATTACCGCATGGCAGCCGCCTTCTGGCCGGGTGCCATCGAACCGCGCGGTCGCGAATTGCTCGGTGGCCCGACGAAGGACGAACTCGGTTACGACGTGATGGGCTGGACCGATATTCGTCAGCCCCCTGCTCTGCATCTGCTGAGGAAAGGGGAACCGAAGCAACCGCTGGAAATCGTCGAACCCGCTCATCTCTCGATTGTCCCGGCGCTGAAGCGGCCATTGGAACCCGCTCCACTGGGGGCCAAAACAACCCATCGTCGCCGTCAACTCGCCGAATGGATCGCTTCGTCGCAAAACCCTCTGACACCGCGAGTCCTCGTCAATCGTCTCTGGATGACTCACTTTGGGATGGGACTGGTTCGGTCCGCCGATAACCTCGGATTTACAGGCGACAAGCCCACCCATCCCGATCTTCTCGATTGGTTAGCCGCCGAGGCACTGACTGGCGACAAACCATCGACAACGGTCGCCGCACCACACTATTCATCGCTCAAGCGACTCCATCGACTGCTGATCTCCAGTGTC
>DASYEA010001203.1:0-5596 GCA_036499265.1 Schlesneria sp.
TTGTCATTCAGATCAGGTGCCTCACGGTAGACAGGCGCAGCAAAGTGGTCACCCCATTTCTCAATCTGTATTTCGGTTCCATTCGCGAGCTTAACATTCTCGTACTCAACTTGAGTCGGCGGCTTTGGCGGGCCGTTGTCCTCCGGAGCCTCTTTTTCCTTCGGAACGCTGGATACTGGTGAGTGCGCTGGTTTCGGCTTCTTCGTTGGATTGACCTGGGCGACCACCGCAGAGCCGTCATAGGCCGCGGACTGCTCCGAGAGACTGTTCCCACCGATCCGGACCGCAGCACAAATCAGCGCGACGAACACAACCAGGATTCGTTTTCCAATCCGCGTACCGATGGCAGATTTACAGTTCATATCAACCCCAGCTTTCTGGCCCGCAGGATATGCTGATAACGACAGTGACTCGGCGGAAACGTTTGTTGTCGCTCGCGTTCGCTGAATCAATCGCGTTGGTAAAACACCGTCCACCAACTCTGCCATGGAAGCTCTAGCACCATCCTGAGCAACGATCCGATTGCAGTAGTGTGCTACCAGCACGTAGCAGAGGACACACGACCCCCATAGCAGTTACACTATCCCACCATCAATACCGAATTGCACTCTGAAACCGACTTTTCGTAGTCTCCCAACTCAACGAATGCTGCGACGGGTGGCCGGGGCTGGACCAGGCTGGACCAACGGGAAGCCCCGGTTGAACGTCGATCGACGTTGATCACAAACACAGCTCAGACAAACCGGCTCTTCGCGAAACGCTCCAGACCCGGCCACCCTGCCGCGTCTGCGTGGCAGAGCGCCCATATGCCGACAAATCAACTACGGCAGCCAGACAATACTTGTCTTTGGCAGCGACTGTTTCAACTGCGCATTCACGTCGACACCTTTCGTGCTCCTGCGAAGCGTCAGCGTTTCCAAGGCATCAGGCTGCGGGTCAAGTAATATGCGTACGGCCCCTCTGTTTTCCCCGTAAAGCGTCAGCGTTTCCAGGTGTGACATCCGGCAGAGTGAGGCTATTGCTTCCGGGTCTAACAGGGCCTTCTGGTAGATGGATAGTGATTTGATATTCCGGCAGTTTTCGATCTGACTCAGCACTTCGTGTAACGGGGAAATCTCATTCAAAGAAAGTACCCGCAACTGAGGATGCTGGCTCAACTGATCCAGGTCAGAAACCGTCTCCTTGAAGCCGCTAAGTAACAACGACTCAAGCTGAGGCACCAGCAGGAAGTGACGGCCCGAAATCGTCGAATCGACGTGGTCGATCCACCCTCGAATAACCCTCCGTTGAGTCCCGCTGACACTAATCCGCTTCAGGTCGCGCAAATCCGCCAGATGCTGCAATCCCGATCCAATCTGGCCACCATCCAATGCCGCCTGTTCCAGCCTGGGAAATCGACGTAAACGAACGAGCCACTGATCATCGACCGCTGTACCGAATAGCAGCACACTCGTCACATCGCGATCTTGGATGAGGTACCGCCTGGCAAAATTGGGAAGAACTGAACGTTGCCAATTTGCCGACTGCGATGTCTCTGCCAGTCCATTCACACCGAAGACAGCCCACGCTGACCGACTGGGCCACCAGCAGACCAATCCCACGATCACCCACATCAATGCGATCATAAGGGGAATTCGCACCCACAACGAACGCCACCATTGCCAGCGACGCGTGAGCAGGATTTCAGAGACGATTGCCGTTTTTGGCGTGAGAATGGGAATGTTCATCTTGGACAGAACCCGCATGACGAGCAACTGGACGGGACGCCGGGATGTCCAAAAAGTCTACAAAGTGGTGAGCGGCGGGTGGTCGGGGCTGGACCAGGCTGGACCAACGGGAAGCCCCGGTTGAACATCGATCGACGTTGATCACAAACACAGCTCAGACAAACCGGGTCTTCGCGAAACGCTCCAGACCCGACCACCCTGCCGCGGATCGCGACTTAACTTTCCGCTCCCTGCGGGATTGTTTTGGTTATGATGCTAATGCAAGCTTTTTTGGCGGCGAACTGTTGGCATCCATCTTGTTTACATTGAGACCCTCATTCGATCAAGTGAGTTATTCGCATGCACTTTGGACGAGCAACTCTACTGGCAGCTTTGGCAATTCTATTCCTTCGTTCGCCCCTCGCAGCCACTGAACCTGCGAAGTCTGCCGAGCCAGCCTGGACGGGGGGCGAATTTCATAACCCTGGCGTTTACAGCCAAAACGTCAAGGGACAACGCTACGAATGGATTCCTACGGAAGACATCAATTTCACGATTCAGCCTGATGGACGAGTGAAGATCGTTGCACTCTCGACGAAGAAGTCGTTCGACGGGGCGAACGATTGCCAGCGATTCATTTATGATCACACTCACAAGCGATTGAATTCAGCCGAAGAAGAAGCTCTTTTTGGTGACGGCCTGCGTCTTCCCACTGGCAACTACGGTTTCGCCATTTTGTGGGTGAATGCCAAGAGCTATGATGATGTCTTCAGTCGCCCATGGGATCTGACGTGCAACCCCGAGACGTACCGCTCCAACTCCACCGATGTTGATTATGTATATCTTTCCATTGTTCCTACCACGGCCCCGGTACCGACCAAAGGCAAACTGCGCGAGCTGAATTTGCCGGGTGATTTACAGCGAGTTTCGTGGCTGCCGCACTATCAAGTGCTCCCGTATAAATCGAATCTGCCACCCCACAAAGGCTTCGGGGTGACGCGCGTCTTGTGGGATCTGCCATTGGACGAGGTTTATAAGAAAGTCACGCACATTCAGCACGCCTATGGTGCATTGGATTCGGTTCCCGACAACCGGAAGTGGAAGACCAAGCAAGCGTTCGATCAATCCGGCAAGTTGGCATCGGTCGACTGGCTCATCAAGAATCATTCGCTCGACAAAGATTACATCACCGTCGCCGAGATGGACGAAAACTTCGGCAAACATGGCATTGTCAATCATGGTGAGCAGGCGCAACAAGTCTTTGCGGGCATCTATCAACGGATGCAGCAACAGCGCGGCGTAACTTCGCCGAATCAGGTTCGCTTGTATGACGACTACTTCAGCGCATTGGAAGGTTATGACAATAGCGCATCATTTCTGTATGGCTTCGATGTCCCACTACTCGAGAAAGGTCTCTCTAGCGAAGACCTCGCGCGGAAACGTATCTTGGCAGGCGAGTTGGTGGATTGCTTCTATTTTTCCAAAGGGGCCTACGACTATCGCAACTGGATCCAAGGCGGCTACCTCGATTCGTTCGCACATTCGCCGGAAGGCATTCGCGTTTACAACGAAATCTACAACTACGAGCGGAAGTTCATGGCGGCACCGAATCGTCGCGTGCTGAAGTTCAGCTGGTCGAATGCCGAAGGTGTGAACAGCAACATGTATCGCACGGGGACGAAGTCGCGTTTGCACTTTGAAAACGGCGATATCATTCGACAGGACGTGGTGTCATGGCCGTTTCACATGATGCTGAATGAGTCGTTTTGGGCACTTCTGTTGGGACACGACTTCGTGCTGTGGCATTCGAATCTGCCTCTGGTTCAGGAGCCTCTCACCTTTCGCGACTCGGGGGCGAGCGGCGCAGGCAAGACCAAGTGGCAACCCACCGGCGGAAAGATCGTCGATTTCGACTCGAAGGATCCTTCGCAGCCGCAACGGTTTCACTCTGACAAGGGTCAGTTTCCCAATAACCCCCACACGGGCGAAAGCGGTGCCTTTGCGGGTGCGTGGCTCGTTGGTCAAATCACCGCTGTGAGCGATCGAACCAGCCAGACTTTAGAGTACGCGCCATTCGAATACACGATTAACAAGGGGCCTATTCAGTCAGGCTATTTCGATTCCAATTTGCCACAGAAGGGTGCGTTGGGCAATGCCAAGGTGAGTCGTTTCGGGATCGCCAACTATGGCCAGGCAAACATTTTGAAATCGTATGTGGCGAAGAAGCCCATTTGTCTTTACGCAAACGGCAAAGACGGTGCTGCGGTGATCTTTCACAATGTCTATAGCGGCTTGACCGATGTCAATAACGTCACGATTGAAACGCCTGAAGGAAAGATGTCATTTCAAGTCACTGGCAACAGTTTACACATTGTTTTTCTGGATTGAATTCCAACCGAGGAATGAGAAACTGTAGTTGTTTGGCATGCGCGGCTATTTAGGGTTTTAGGCAGGAGGTTCCCGCAAGCCGTAAAATCCGCAATGCCAATCAAGGGAGGTGATCGCTTGCTTCCCATCCGCACTTCTTCATTAGTCTGTGCAGGCCTTGGCGGGTAATACCGGCTTGCCTCGCTGCGTGAGAGGCTTGGCAGTTTATCTCGTCAATGGAACCAAGCACTCGCGATTCTTCATAACAACGCGACTTGAAAGAACACCCGGGTCTTCGCGAAGACGCTCCAGACCGCTCCAGGCTCGGCCACCCTTATCGCAATTCGGAATTTCCAGGCGCGCGAGCACAACTTTTGCCATGCTGAAAAACCTTCGAAAAATGACCCGTCAATTGGATTTAGGGGATTGCTCCGCGCACCGATTTTTGGCACAAGTGAGCCACAAACAGTGTGCCAGTTAGACCTCATCGATTGAGGCTTGGTCGAGGCGGAATTGCTTGCGTTTTGAGCCCGCGTGACGGGATTGCTCTTTCACAATTGATCGTCGATCAGCAGCGAATTTAGAGTGCGGTGGCGTGCTTGCCGCTTTGACTCCAAGCGTCTAAACCGCCACGGCCAAGATACAGTCAAGATACAATTTAGAGGTTGTGTCACGCAGCCGGGAGGTTGTGTCACGCAGCCGGAGGTTGTGTCATGCGGCCGGAGGTTGTGTCATGCGGCCGGACAGGCGCGCAGCGACATAAGGCTCAATTTACGAGAAATTGCACCACGAAGGACACGAAGAGCACGCAGAAGCCAGAGAATGAAACACGGATTTCCATCTTCGTGCTCTTCGTGTCCTTCGTGGTAACACTTTATCCTCGGTACTGCTGAGAGCCCCAAGTTCGGCTCAGCCGGAGGTTGTGTCATGCCACACTCGATCAGTGGTTGTCACGGTCATTCGTACGCGGATTGCAAATCCGTCCTGCATATCACGTCGGCAGCTCAATTAGGAGGTTGTGTCAGCGGCCCAGTGCAATCTAACTCTGCACTGAGTACTAGTACTGCGTACCCTGCATAGTAACCTTTCGCTTTCTACATACTTGGTTGTGTCGGACAGCAACCGCAATTCTGTGGCCATTTTGCTTGCAGCAGGGTCGAGGGACCCAGCAAGATGATTCATTAATGTCGGATCTCACACGCACAATCCTCTTCCTACCCTCGCTTTAGGCCTCGAAATCCGGCCTCGTGCCAAATCAGGGGTTATATTTCAGGCCTGTGGGTCCCACCCGATTCACCTTATTCCTGCCATCAGCAAGCACAGCCTCTGGATACGAGAATGCCGATGACCAAGACTGCTCAACTGCTCGTCACCGCAATTGCCATCATGGCGATGGCTTGCGGGGTATCAACCGCATCAGCGGCCACACTCAGCGGGACCGTCCAATCCGGCGGCGATCTCTTCAAGATTCCGGTGATCAGTACACCTGTCAAACTCTATGAAGCCACGATTGGTACCCCGAC
>DASYEA010001204.1:0-2478 GCA_036499265.1 Schlesneria sp.
TGAGTTGTGGGAGAGGGGAACGGCGGAATCTAGGCGCACCATCGGTTCATGTCAATTTGAGTTACGGAGATCATCCAATTGTCATGATCCCCCACCGAAGCTATTATCCGCGCTCGGAAAAGACCGCGACCAAGGACAAAGTTCAGTATGTCACTGCCGGAATTTCGCGTCGGACTTGGACATGACCGCCATCGACTTGTGGCGGGGCGTCCCCTCGTGCTCGGTGGTATTTCGATCGATTATGAATTCGGGCTGGATGGCCACAGCGACGCCGATGTCCTGTTGCATGCTCTGACCGATGCGATTCTGGGAGCTGCCGGACTCGGGGATATCGGTGAATGGTTCCCGAATACGGACCCGCAATGGGCAGGAGTCGACTCCAAAGTCTTTTTGCGAGCTGCCGTCAAAGCCGTCGGTGAGCGGGGATGGGATGTGATCAACGTCGATTGTACGATCCACGCCGAACGTCCAAAACTGTCCCCTCATAAGCGAGTCATCGCAGCCAGTATTGCTGAACAATTGGGGATCGCCGAAGATCGGGTCAACGTGAAAGCCAAGACCGGAGAAAAAGTCGGTCCCATTGGCCGACAGGAAGCAATGGACGCCGACGCCGTGGTGTTGCTTGGACGGAACACCACGAATGTATAGATTGATTTGATTCAGGATTCTTTTGTCAGCAGGGAAGACGGAGCTATGCCACTTCGCGTTTACAATACGCTGTCGCGTCAAAAAGAAGATTTTCAGACCGTTGAGCCAGGCCAGGTGAAGATGTACCTGTGCGGGCCCACCGTCTACAAACCGGCTCACATCGGCCATATGGTCGGGCCCGTGATCTTCGACACCGTCAAACGCTATCTGGCCTACAGCGGTTACAAGGTGACCTGGGTCGTCAACATCACTGATGTCGATGACAAGCTGATCAATCGCGCGAACGAGCGCAAGATGACCGTCGAAGCCCTCGCCAAGGAAATGACGCAAGACTACTTCGACAACCTGAAAACGATGGCGGTCGACGGGATCGATCATTTCCCGTATGCGACGCAGCATATCAAGGAAATGCAGGAAATCATCAGTACGCTGATCGAAAAG
Source organism: Schlesneria sp. (assembly GCA_036499265.1). Classification (GTDB taxonomy): domain Bacteria; phylum Planctomycetota; class Planctomycetia; order Planctomycetales; family Planctomycetaceae; genus Schlesneria. The sequence goes on from DASYEA010001204.1 coordinate 1,090, forward strand.
GGTTATGCCTACCCTCTCGAAGGCGATGTCTACTTCAACTGCACGAAGGACGAAGACTACGGCAAACTCAGCGGACGCAGCTTGTCTGAGTTGCTCGCCGGGACACGAGCGGAAACGCACGGCGGCAAGCATCACCCCGCCGACTTTGCCCTCTGGAAGGGATCCAAGGCCGGAGAACCCGCCTGGGACAGCCCGTGGGGGCCAGGTCGTCCCGGCTGGCACATCGAGTGTTCAGCCATGGCGAAAAAGATCCTGGGTGATTCGATCGACATTCATGGCGGCGGTCTCGACCTGATGTTCCCGCATCACGAGAACGAACTCGCTCAATCCGAAAGCTGCACCGGCAAGCCGTTCGCGCGCTACTGGATGCACAACGGTCTGATGCAGGCCAGCGGGGCTGCGGGCAAGGTTGGCGGCGGCCACGACAAGCACGGTGACAAAACCGCTGATTTGACCGCTGCTAAAGAAGCCCAGGAAGCCAATAAGCTGGCAGGTTCCAAGGGAGCTGCCTCTGTCAAGGAATTGTTTGCCAAGCACGATCCAGAAACGATTCGCTTCTTTCTGCTGGCGACTCACTATCGCAGTCCAATCGACTTCAGCGACGAACGCATCGCCGAGACCGGCAAGAGCCTCGAAGGTTTCTATCGTCTCTTCGAAACGTACGAGCGCATCGCTGGTCAGTCGTTCTATGCTCTGAAGGCAAGTGATGTCCGCAGCGACAGCACACCGCTCTCGGGCGAACCAGCCGCCTACTTCGCGGAACTGAATACACTGCGACAACGCTACCTCGAAGCGATGGACGACGACTTCAACACTGGTGGTGCGGTCGGTGTCCTATTCGATCTGCGAAAGACTCTGAATGCGTTCATCGGCGATCACAAACTGGATACCGCAGCCGCCGACAAGACGAAGCTGCCCGCCATCACCGCCGGGATGCAGTTGCTGAAGGAACTGTCGTCGATCCTGGGCGTCTTCCGCGACGCCAAGAAGAAAGCGGCTTCAGCCGACGATGGTACAGTCGACGGTCTGATGCAACTGGTGATCCAGATCCGCGCAGACGCTCGTAAAAACAAGAACTTCGCGGTGGCCGACCTGATCCGCAACAAACTCAACGAACTGAAGATCACGCTCGAAGACCGCACCGATCAAACCCTGTGGCGGAAAAATTGAGTAGTGACGAGAGAAAAGATGAAAGTAACGAGGCAAAACTCGTCCCTCGTTACTTTCATCTCGTCACTTTCATCTTTCCTCTTCCTCCAACACTCCGATCATCGGCAGATGCCGGTAGTCGTCGTTGTAATCCAGGCCGTAGCCGATCACGAATTCATTGGGGATGCGGAAGCCGTGATAGTCGGGAGTGATTTCGACCTGGCTGCGTCCGTCTTTCCA
>DASYEA010001205.1:0-2671 GCA_036499265.1 Schlesneria sp.
TCGGACAACTGGCCACAAGACAGACGCCAGTGGCCGTGTGGCCTATGGTAGCTCCGTCTGCGCAGAAACCATTTCCAGCGAACGGGCCGCGTCCACCAAAAAGACCAAGACGTGGAAAATCCCGCTGGAGTTTCCTGCGGACGGGGAAGACCCGGTGTTCGAAGAGATTTGAGCGTATGTGCGATGGGGCCTCGCCACCGACGCAAGCACGCTCGGAACTGGTTCTGCTGATGATAGCGGAGCGTCACCGGACTCGTCAGTTTTCTGACACTTCGCGCTCTTCGATGCTGGCCTTTTCGTTGGCCTTCGCGTCTTCCGCGTACTGCTTGTCGAGTTCTTCGAAGGTGACGCCGGTCAGCTTATCGAGGCCGGGGGCAGTGTCGCGTTCGCGCGTATTGGAACTATAGAGCTGCGCCAGGTGCTTCACGAGTATTTCGCGGTAGCGCCCATCGTCGTATTCCATGAAGAACCGTGCCAGGCCAGCCGCTTGAGTGTAGTTTTTGGCAAGATCTGTTTGTGTTTGAAACTGTCGCATCCCCATGGCAGAAAATTCTCTCAAGGGGACGTAATAGTGCTTTTGCAGTAAGTTCACGCGAGCACCTTCAAAGCGGATGTAGTTCGGATCGCCGAGTGAATAGTCGCCGGCCTTTCGCTGGAACGATTCCATGTAACAGGCGATTCCTTCGATGATCCAGAAATGGGCGTTGTCGCCGATGGGACGGGTGAGCGTGTGACTCTCAAAAAAGAGCTGGTGGGTTCCTTCGTGATACAATGTCGCTTCATTGTCATTGTTGGGATCATGATAAAAATGGGCGGTCCGCCCGGTCGTCATATAGATCCCATTCGTGATTTCGATATTGGGGAATTCTTTCTTGAGCTGAGCGACGTATTCGTCTCGAGTTCGGTAGTAATGAATCATGTAGGGCCGCGGATTTGATGTGACGGCTTTGGCGGTGCCATCAAACAGATGCATCATTTGTTCGCGCGTGGCGAAAAATCCGGCGAAGGTTTCGTAGAAGAACTCGTGGAAGTCTTCGAGAGCCCGCCCAAGTTCGACACCGCGTTCGAGGCTGACGTTGGTTTTGATCAAGTAGTGATCTGTGCGAACTTCCCAGCCGTTCAGGAAATCGCGTCGCAACTCGCGTTCTTTTTCTGCCGAGATCCAGTGATTCTTGAAGTAGCGTTCCCCGTTCGTATAGCGAGCCAGATGATCCTTGGGCAGCCAGCCAAACTCTTCGTGCCAGACATTCCCTTTTTTGATCTGGCTAGCGGCGAACTGCGTCACCCACTCTTTGCCGTGCCTGACAAATCCCAGGATCTTGCGCGCCGCGGGGTGATCGGGATCATGCATCGCCGATTCGCGAACGAGAGTGTACGCATTGCTGGGATAGCCGTCATTTAGAGCGCGGCGCGACAGCAAGTACAGATCTTGCGAATAGTCCTTTTCCAAGGCCCGGAGTTGAGTCCGCCAGAATCGTTCGCCGTCTGGCAGATTATTGGGGATATCGGGAGTCACTTCCTTTGGCAGAGCCCGCAGGTTATGTGCCTGAGGCTCGATATTGATGACGCGACTGCGAACAAATTCAGCAGCCTCATTCATGTTTTTGTCTTCGCAGGACTGGGCCAGCTTTTCCATCTGATTGGCGAAGTCGCGGAAATGTCGGTCGCGAGATTCTTTGAGAATCGACTGTGCGTCGCGTATGCGCGAAGTTTGAGCCTGGCTGATCTGTGGGGCGATCGCGACACTGCAACAGATTGTCAAGCTGCCTATGAGACAGCAGCGAGCGAAGCGCACGGCACTCAATGCTAATACTCCACATTCTCGTGAGAGGCCCGACGAGGACATTCTAAGGGAGCATCTGTGCTGGCGATAGACGAGGACTTGTGATCCTTCAGTTTCACGGGGCGGCAGGGCGAGTATTAACCCGGCCTAGACCCCCGAAACGGCAGGTTTGGCCGGTGGGATGTTACGTGCTGCTAAGGTCGCGCAAATTGCCAACACGGCCAGCGCTGCAGTGTAAGAGATCGAACTCGCATCGATCGGCCGATTGATTTCGGGCCCAAAGCAACCGCAACTGATCTTGAGTCCACGAGACAATGCCGAGCCCTGGACCGCGACGAATCCGAGCAGCAGCAGCGATGTCACGGTCCAGGCGGCACGTTGGCAACAGCCGCTTAGCAAGCAGGCCGCCAGTAACAATTCTAGAAAAGGCATGTATGAAGCGATCAATGCTCCGACCGGGGCGGTGGTCAATTCATATTGATAGACCGTCGAGAGGAAATAGTAAGGGTTTGCCAGATGGGCCGAACCGCTCCAGACAAAGATCCCGCCGACGATCAGTCGGGCAACCCAGTCGAATTCACGAACAAATCGATTCCAGCGAGACTCGGCGCTGCTGCTTGTCGCCACTTCGCTCATTCATCAACCTCTTCTTTTACGGGCTTGACCGAATCGGGATCTTTCTGATCCCACTGCATCCAACCACCCGGGAACAGCGATACGTTTTCAATCCCCTCGGCAACCAGGGCCGAGCCAAGTGCTTCATCGAACTGACAGCTATCGCTTTGGCAGTACACCACAATTCTCGCATCGCGAGGAACAGCCTCCAGCAAACGTCGTCGTTCCGCTTGCGTGGTGAAGACAGGGACGTTGATGGCACCAGGAAGATGC
>DASYEA010001206.1:0-1663 GCA_036499265.1 Schlesneria sp.
TTGACAACACGTACTCACGGCTCCCTGACGTTCTGTTCGCGCCGGCGACACCTGCAACCGCCGCAGCACCGCGGCTGGTCATAGTCAATCGTCGACTGGCACAGGACCTGGGTCTGCAACTTGAAGGATTGTCACCGGAAGCTGCCGCAGCGCTCTTCGCAGGTCAACAACTTCCTGCCGGTTCTCAACCGATCGCTCAAGCGTACGCCGGACATCAATACGGCCACTTCACGATGCTAGGCGATGGCCGCGCCATTCTGTTGGGTGAACACCGCACGCCATCTGGTCAACTCGTTGATATTCAGTTCAAGGGATCAGGACAGACTCGATTCTCTCGTCGCGGCGACGGCCGTGCCGCCCTCGGCCCAATGCTGCGCGAGCACATTATCAGCGAAGCGATGTTTGCCCTCGGCATCCCCACCACGCGCAGCCTCGCCGTCGTCACCACCGGTGATCCGGTCATGCGTGAGACCCGTCGGCAAGGGGCGATCCTGACTCGCGTTGCGGCCAGTCACATTCGAGTCGGCACGTTCGAATACGCCGCCAGCAGAGGTGATGAAGCAAATCTGCGAGTGCTGGCGGACTACACCATCAGTCGCCACTATCCGAAGCTGCCAGACTCGCCAAATCGGTATCTGGAATTCTTCCGCGCGGTGATGGATCGACAAGCCGCACTCGTCGCTCAGTGGCAACTCGTTGGATTCATCCACGGCGTCATGAATACAGACAACATGGCGATCTCGGGCGAGACCATCGATTACGGCCCCTGCGCGTTCATGAATGCCTACAGTCCAGCGACGGTCTTCAGTTCGATCGACCACGGTGGTCGGTACGCCTACGGCAACCAACCCGCCATCGTTCAATGGAATCTGACTCGTTTCGCTGAAACTCTAATCCCGCTGCTTGATCCTGACCAGGACAAGGCGATTGCGATTGCAACCGAGGCGCTCAATCAATATCCGGCTCTGTTCCAGCAATATTGGCTGACGGGAATGCGAGCCAAACTTGGTCTTCAAAACTCCGAAGCAGGCGACTTCGAACTCGCTCAATTACTGCTTGCCTGGATGCAAAAAACCAAAGCCGATTTCACCAACACCTTCCGCGATCTCTCTTCCTCCGATCGATTAACCAGCGACCGCTATCAAGATCCAGACTTCCAGGCCTGGCGAGCGAACTGGCAGTTACGTCTCGATCAGGAGGGACGACCGAGTACCGAACGACTTGCCGGAATGAGAGGCGTGAATCCCGCCGTCATCCCCCGCAATCATCAGGTCGAAGCCGCCCTGGCTGCGGCCGAAGAGAACAATGACATTTCGGTGATGGAACGATTGCTCGCGGTCCTCGCAACGCCGTTCGAGGATCATGCTGAGTCCAATATCTATCGCGAACCACCTTCGGATGAGTGCGACTACCGCACATTCTGCGGAACCTAAATAAGTCCACAACCCAATCGGAGTGCTTGTCTTCTGGGAGGGCGCGGCTCCTGCCAAGCCGCTTTTGTCTCGTTGCATTCGACCGACAAACGGGCCACTCCGTTGTTGCGGAGGATCTATTTAGACCAGACGCTGCACAACCACCGAAATAAGTTCAAGTGGACGACCATTCGCCACGCGACCTCTGCGAATTCAAGCGACAGGCGATTTGTGTTATCGTCAACACGGCA
>DASYEA010001207.1:0-4414 GCA_036499265.1 Schlesneria sp.
CATCTTGCGAAAGATTGGCTTGCGATGAGGATCGCGTCGCCAGCAATGCGGCTGACAGACCGATCAGGAAACTGGGAATCTGCGTGACCAGGCCATCGCCGATCGTCAGTAGCGTAAAGACTTCCACCGCTCGTTGCGGAGCCATCTTATATTGGATGACGCCAAGCAGAACGCCACCGATCAGGTTGACGGCCGTGATCAGAATACCAGCCAGGGCATCGCCCCGAACAAACTTGCCAGCCCCGTCCATAGCAGCATGAAAATCTGCTTGAGCCGTGATTTCTGCACGCAGGCGTCGCGCTTCGTCGCCCGTAATGACGCCGGCATTCAGATCTGCGTCAACAGCCATCTGGCGGCCGGGCATCCCATCCAAGGCGAAACGGGCGGCAACTTCACTCAGCCGCGTCGCACCCTTTGTCACCACCACAAACTGAATGACGGCGATGATCGAAAACAGGACTAATCCGACGGCGATCTGATCCTGAGCAACGAACTTAGCAAAGGTGTTGATGACTTCGCCAGCGGCGGATGTTCCATGCGTCGCCGCACGAGTCAACAACAGTCGCGTCGACGCAATATTCAGGACCAGCCGAGCCAGCGTGGTCAGCAACAACAGCGAAGGGAACGCGCTGAAATCGGATGGTCGGGCGACAAACAGAGTCGTCAGCAGCAGCACCACGGCCGCTGTCAGGTTTGCCGCGAGTAGCAAATCCAGCACTGCCGGAGAAACGGGAACGATCACGACCAGCAGCGACGCAATCAACAGCACGGGCAGGACAAACCCGGTCAGGGTTCCTGCAACGCCGCGCGGACGATGAGCGCTGTCGGTAGACATTCGTGTCTCCGCCAAAGTGGTTTGAGACCACTCGGAAGTGATGTGAATTGCAACAAATTGAAATGAGGGAGAGAGGCGGCGGGTTGATATCGAAAACGGAATCTAGTGTCCAGTGGAATGCGAGCGACATTCTGGCGTAACTCGTTGCACCGGCAGAATCTGCCCATCACGCTGTCCGCCGGTTCGTGGACAGCTCGCCATTGCCGTGTAACTCCTCGGCGACTGGTGATTTTTGCCGATTCTCGTTGCGACGCTCATGGACTTCTCGATCATTGGACGGCGTGAGTGATCGATTCTGAATTCTGACTGACGAGTCGGAAACAAGGACGATCTCGTCTGGACACAATTTCAGAGGTCAGATAAAGACCTGACCGGAACTTTCTGCCGATGCGTGAGTGAGTTCCATCCGAATCAACGAGGTATTCCGAGTTGCTCGGTTGAATATTGTGTAGCCAGTTTGCGATTACCTTCATGAATTGACGTCCATCGTCCGAAACGCCTGATATTCCGCTTAGTCGTCACAGTCTTCCAAAGAATGAAATCGTCGTTTCGTGTGGAAACGACAGATCAGAGGCTTGGGCCAGCCTCTACCATTCGGAATGAAGGCCGTGGTTCGGCGGGCGTCGCTTTCCGGCCTTGTTAGAGAGATAAGTCGATGAGATTCCGGCTAATCCCCGCCTTACCGGTCTATCTGGTGCTATATACCGTGTCCCTCACGGTCGCTTTTTTGCTGCGCTTCGATCTACGAATGAGCGCCGAGACCTGGAGCACCCTCTTTGCCGTGCTCCCTTTCACCCTGGTGATCAAGTCGATTGTTTTTGTGGTTGGTCGCGAATGGAACCGTTATCACCGCTATACGACAATGTCTGACCTGGCCTACATCGTTGGGCTACGAACGATCGGTTCGTTGCTGGTCTATGGTTTTTTCACATCGGGAATCAGCGACATTGTTCCTCCTCGATCGGTAGTGGCCATCGATTGGGTGTTATCAGTGCTGGGTACGATCGTTCTGCGAGCCTCGATCCGCTTCGTGCGTGAACAATACGGCTTGCAGACGCGCAAATGCGATCGAAAGCGGACATTGGTCTACGGAGCCGATATCAACGCCGTCTCTATCGTCCGCCTGCTGCGATCAACGGCGGCAGACCACGAGATCGTCGCATTCCTCGACCCCTTCGATTCAGCCGAGCATACACTGATCGGTGGCATTCCGGTCGTCAACTTCTGCGATGACATTGCCGGCGCTGCCGCCAAGTACAAGGCCGGTCACCTGTTCATCCCGGGTTCTGTGTCGGGACGAACTGTTCGAGGGCTTTACCAATATTGCCAGGACGCCGGGCTGAAGTCGCATGTGATTCCCGCGATCAGTGAAATCGTCAGCGGTCGCGTCAAGCTGTCCATCAGCGATGTCACCATTTCCGATCTGCTGCGTCGCGAACCGAATCAACTGGATATGGAAGGGATCGCGGGATTCATCACCGAGAAAGTGGTATTGGTCACGGGAGCCGCCGGCAGTATCGGGTCTGAATTGTGTCGTCAGATTATCGAGTTCAATCCCACCAAAGTGGTGCTGGTCGATCAGTCCGAGTTTGGGATGTTCCAAATCGAGCAAGGGTTCGTTGTCCAGGATCTGAAAGGGGTCGAGCTGGTCTACGTCATCGCCGATGTGAATGACCAACCGACGCTGTCTCGCGTGTTCAGCGAGCACCAGCCTGACATGGTATTTCATGCGGCGGCGTACAAGCACGTCCCGTTAATGGAAGACAACCCGCAGATCGCCATCCGCAACAATGTTCTGGGCACGAAGAGCGTCGTCGATCTGGCCGACCGGTTTGGAGTACAACACTTCGTTCTCATCTCCACCGATAAAGCCGTGCGACCGACCAGCATCATGGGATCGACCAAGCTGGTCGCCGAAAAATATCTGCAGGCTGTCGCCGCCACTTCCAAGACCAAGTTCATTACCGTCCGATTCGGCAATGTGCTCAACTCGGCCGGCAGCGTGGTCCCCACATTCCGCCGACAGATTCTGGAAGGGGGACCGGTGACGGTCACTCATCCCGAAATGACACGGTTCTTCATGACAATCCCCGAAGCCGTGCAATTGGTCCTGCAAGCCAGCGCCTTGGGAGACTCGGGCCAGGTCTTGATCCTGGACATGGGCGAACCCGTGAAGATCCTGGATCTGGCGCGCGACATGATCTCGCTGTCTGGCTTGCGCTATCCAGACGATATCGACATCGAATTCACAGGACTGCGTCCCGGCGAGAAGATGTACGAAGAATTGTTCTACGGAAACGAGAAACGCGCCCAGAAGGTGCATGCCAAAATCTTCTGCGCAGAACGTGAACCGATCTCGCTGCTCGCCATTAAGCAAAGCATTAGCCGCTTGGAACGCGCGATCCAGGGCAATCGAACCGAAGCTCGCAAGACCCTGGGCGACGTGATCGCCGGCTTCATCGCCGAGGGCGCCGAATTCGATCGTCAGGCGGCATAACGCAACCTCGAGCGTATCCCACCTGAGCAACGTGGTAGACGGATCGCGTACTACAACAGATGGCCCTGACCGCAATGGTCGGGGCCGTTTCCGCTAACCCTGATCCCCGCCTGCCTGATTCTCCGGAAGCCGCACAAGCGAGAACCTCGCAGGGAAGCACCGTGAAAAACAGCACTATATTGCTGATACTGCTTGTCCCGATGGCGACCCTGACGCTTGGGGCGCTTGGGTTGAGCTTGGCAAGTTATGCCTATCATGTTGGTACTCGCGGCGAAGGACTGTTTCCAAAGACTTTTAACTTTGGATTGGTGCTCCTTCTCGCTGCCGCCGCTTGCAATATCGCGACCGCCCTGTTGTGGTGGGCATACAGGTCAGCAGCAAAGCGAGGCGACTAATCAATCGTGGCGGAAGCGGTCATCCTCAAATGAGGAGGACAGTACCCAAGTCCGCGAGCATTCGCTGCACCTCAACGATTTCTCAATCCTCCATCGACGTCGGGAGCATCAAACAATTCGTATTTGACACCTTCCAACTCACCCGACTCAATCGGAGACGGCATGTCCATGGAGGCGAACTCAAAAAGAATTGACGCGACGCTTCGATTGTTGGTTCGCTCAAAGAGCCCCGTGAATCCGTAACGCTGCCAGCAGACAAGTTTGATCAGGCTTAGCTGCCGACCAACCTCAACTGTCAGTTGTGGCATCACGGCGTCAATCGCACTCATGATGCGATCAGGATTATCGCAAGAGATGACGATGTCCTCGGGTTCCACCATCTTGCTTGCCGCCGAACGTCGCGGCAATTTGACGCGATAAAGGACGGACCGTTATAGACGGAACACGCCCCAGCATATCGCCGAGGCTTGTATGTTTTGATACCGCTTCATGCTGGCACGTCAGATTCGTAGCTCCGATGTGGCAACACATGAAGCCCACGAAGGGCAAGGCTTTGTCGAGGCTTCCGTTGGGCTTGCCCCTCATCGTCCGTCATATCTTTTGGGGGGTAAAAAATCAACGAAGCGTTGCGCCCGGTCCGAACGCGTGCCATGCCAAGACCAAGTCATTGAGTCGTTGCATGCCAAT
>DASYEA010001208.1:0-3133 GCA_036499265.1 Schlesneria sp.
GGCGTATTCGCAAAGGACATGGTGGCACAGTAGATAAGTCGCGTGGCAATGATGCTGCCAATGCGAACGCCGGGGCAATCTTGAGTCGAAATGGGGCGGCGTTATGATTCGTCGAAAATCGTGTCGGCACTCTTACTATAATTGTTAAGATCTGCCTCATCTCACGTGTCGCGGTTGCCGATAGAAACTATTGTCTTACCTGCCAACAACCTTCAACGGCCTTGCGGCCGGCTCCGTTTCTTCGCGGTTCAGACCCGATGGAATGATGTTGCAGTCGGTCGTTCGTGGGAAAGACGACGGGGCGATCGGACAACCCCTCGTCCACTTCACCGTGGACGAGGGGTACGCCGATTTACGCCACCAGAATCAGCGTCAGCAGTAGCGTCGCTGTCCCGAGAAGCATCGTCGCGACGCAAAAATCGATTCGCGACACCTGGAGTGCTTCGATTCGGAATCCAATCCAAGCCGTTCCCTGAACGAGCAACCGTCGCCATGCTCGATCAATCGCCGTCGCGTCCACAGATCGAACGAAAAATCGGCTGATCGAATGCCAAGGGACACGGAAGACCGATTGAAACAACGGATCCACATACATCCGCTCGCGTCTCAGGCGAGCAAGCGACTCCCAGACGCCACCAGCGGATGTCGGAAGCGCGGCCCGGCCAGTTCGCCAGCCAGACACGAAGCCGATTAGGACCACGACTTGTCCGATCCCCCACCGCATCCATTCACTCGAACTCACTGGAGTAGCGATGATCTGCCGTAACCAGATACCGATACCGGCCGTGAGCAGCAGGATGCTCACAAATCCCAAAGCGGGGCCTGGCAACGATGGCACCATCGGCACTCGACTGCTGCCAGTCTCTTCCAACGGACGCGATCTCGCCAATCCTCCCGCGATAGCGAACGCGGACAATCCTTGAGCAATCCACAGTCCGTACATCCATTCCCAATGTTCGGCCGTCGTGATTGAAGGATTGGTCGCATCGGCAGCGTTATCGGTACTTGCCGGCTCCAGCGACCTCACCTGCATCGGCCGTGTGTTCAGTTCAAGCAATGAGTGCTGCGTCCAACCAAACGGCAGTAGCCCTGCGATCGCCAACGAGCCACACCAAGCTGCCATTGATGATGTTCGATTCGCCTCTTGATCGAGACGTGGCGATCCAAACAGTAGAAAAGCTGCGATCGAGATGATGCAAAGATGACAGATGCACAACGCGACAGCATGGGGCCGCCCACTACCGAGGGCCACTAAAACCACGCCCATTTGAGAGGTGACAAGATAAGCCAGCCTGCGATGTTGTTCGACTTGTCCACCAGCGACAAATGCTCCCAGCACGGCACCGAGCGTGCCGAAGCCCCCCAACAAGGTCAGTGACGTTTCAGAAGCCGCCAGCAGGGGCTGGCATTTCAGCAAGACCCAGATGCCAGAGGGGACGTATCCGACGGCATAGATGAGGATGCACGAGGGACAGCCCCAAGTCGATGACTGAAAGTGCCAGCCAAACCAAGGAAACAGCCCGCAACGGCATAGCGAACTGATCACAATCAGGCTGCCGATGAGTCCGATAATGGCGGGATTGTCGACTGCCAAACGACGAAGGCCGTCGTTCGACACCACTGAAGTGAACGAACTCGAACCTTCCACGCCGATCAACACGACGGCCCAGAAGAGGAGTAAGTCACTCATCAAGCCGACCACTAAGGCGCGATGCATTCCCTGTGACGCGGATGCGGACGATGATCGACCTGTCAGCAACAGCGTACCTACCGACAACATCAACCAGTACGCGAACATGTGAACTAAGGTTGCGGCCATTACCAAGCCACTCGCCGAGGCAACGATGATCGCCGTCGCAATCTTGACGCGGACCGCAGCCGCCGAAGGTGATTTGTCGCCGCAGTATGTCGCCGTCAACCACGCCAGTGTTGTCATCACGGTCAGCCAGATGACTGCGTACTTGTCGACTTGCCATCCCCAATTGATCTGCTGAGGTCGCACTCCCGCCGTCACGAGCCAGGTTCCTGGTTCTGCAGCAACAATAGGAAGACCGGTGATCAGCATGATCGTGAGAAGAGCCATCGCACCGACACAGCCGCCCGCCAGGCCGCTGATTGCGGCCAGCGAGGCTGCTCGACTCGATCGGCTATCGATCAGCAGCAATAGAAGTCCGATGACGGCTCCCAACAAGGGGACCGCAACCGGTATGACGAGCAGCCACTGGGTGTAAATGGTCATTCGTGAGCCTGCGATTCCTCAGCAGACGCCGTCGAGTCTGGTTGAGTCTCCTGAACTGAACGCTTTGCGATGGGGATCATCCAGATCCCCCACAGGCAAAACACCAACAACAACGCCGCGGACGCGAGATCGAACTCATCGCGAAAAAGGTAGCCGCCACCGGCTACAAAGACGATCGCAATCCCCTGAACCAGCACGCCCATCGCCAACAAGCGATCGCGAACGGAACGCCCAGCAACGGTGGCCATTCCGCCGATCGTCACCAGCAGGCAGCCGAGCAAAAGGCCGCGATTCCAATCGATATGATCCATGATGGTAGCGCCTCAAGTCACGTTGCTTGTTCTATTGCAGGCTGATCGCCCTCTTGAATCCCACGTCCGAGACTTGCTGAAGATGAATCTTCAAAACCCGAAGTCGAAGGCTTTGCCACTGCGGCGGAAAAAGAAATGAAGGCCAGCACCGACAACAGAACGACAATATCCGGGCGTCTTCCTAAGGCCGTCATCGTGGCCAATCCCGGATGTTGGTCAGTGGCAGGAATGTTCAGCAGACTTCGAATTCGCGCCGACTGAGGCAGTGCGGACAGCCGCCGTGTCGGAGTTGCCCGTGACGATTCGGCATGCAGCGCGTAGTGAATCGTTCCGATCAACAGCACCGAGACGACCAGTCCTGTTGCACCACTGAGCCAGATCGTTCCGACGGCTTTGTCCTGAAGCGTAGAGAAACCCCGAGGCCAAAGGTCCTCCGCTCGCAATGGCCTACCAGACCAGTAATCCGTGACCAGGTAGATGACGCAGCCAAACCCCATAAGCGCCAACAAGGACGCAGTTCCAGTCGACTTTTCGCTGGCACATATGATCGCGTTCAGGAGGGACATCAGACCGAACCAAACAG
>DASYEA010001209.1:0-3142 GCA_036499265.1 Schlesneria sp.
ATTATTCTTCGGGATACAGTCGACTGACGGAATTCGCCAAACGGTTATCACGTTCGCAGGTGGAATTGGTGGAACGTGAGCAGGCGGCTGAGTGGATTGGCCAAGTCCTGGCTGCGTTGCAGAAATCAGTCGACACCGTCAAGCAGCGCGAAGCGCTGTTGCGCGAAGACGAAACGTTGGCCGAGATCTTGGGGCCGGCTCTGAATCCGGCCGTCGCCCGCGGAAAATCCAGCGTCCATGCAATGCACGCCCTGATGGAAGGTGATGTCCAGCAAGCCCGTGAAATCGCTCAAGCGAAAGAAGAGAAAGAACACGCCGAGCGAGAAAAACAGGTTGCCAAAGACTTCGAAGCTTCCACCGAGAAACGCGAAGCTCTCAAGAAGACAGCGGAAGATACGAAGAAATATATGGATCAGCAGTTGGCTGCTTTCGACAAGCAGTTGACTCGCCTGGAACGCGACTACGAGTTTCTGCAGAAGCGAGTGATGTCGATCACAGCGTCACAACTGCAACTGGGAACGGAGATGAGTCTGTTGTCTCAACAGTCGGGGGCGCTCAGCAACAACAATCGAGGCGGTAATGGGGTGTTGGCGCAGGTCTATCAACAACGGATGAACGTCCTGGAAGTCCAGCAGATCCGCTATCAGGTCGACATGGATCAGACACTCGCCTCGACCATGGCGGTCTCTCAACGAGCTCAAATGGTGGTCGGTCAGCGTAGTGCTGCCGTTCGCCAATACGAGCGAGCGACGGGCCAGATTGTGCAACAGGACTCGGCGATCGATAAATGGCAGGATCGACTCAAGAAAGACGGCGAGAAATTGAAGGAACAGCCGAAGCCGAAAGCAGGTCCCGTCGCCAATAAGATCCAGCAAGCCAGATCATTCCGCACCTACGTCGATCTCGATCTGATTCAGGAACGAGACCGAGTGCTCGATTCGTTGGGTATCGCCATGTCCGAAAAGCCCGACGCCAAATAGTGTTCGTCTGGTGGGAGACACGTTATGAATCGCTTTGCGCGTTGTCTGCTGTCAATTGCCTGGGCATCGTTCTCGCAATTGGAATTCTTAGAGGCAGCCAATCCGGCTGGTACGAACACGACGACTTCCAGCGTGCAGCAACTGCTGACATTGGAAGCACAACCGAGTACCAAAAACCTTGATCGGCGTCTGATACTTAATCCCACAGTACGTCCCGAGGCCGCGGCGACAGTCGAATGGTGGCAGGCAGGCTTTGTGAAGACGTCCAAAGGATGGCAAACGGCGAATGCGATCTCCGTTGACGGCTCCTACGCGACAGCTTGGGAAGAATATCAGAATCGACGCAAGGCAAGTGTCAAGACCATGGAAAGCCAGTTGGCATTGGCTGACTGGTGCAGCCGTTCAAAGCTGCCAGAGCAGGAACGCGCTCATCTGATGCAGGTGCTGATGCTGGCACCTCCTAACTTCGATTCCAAGCCGATCTATAAGAGGATGGGATACAGACTTGTCGGGGGGCAATGGTTGACGACTTCTGACCAGCGAGAACAAGAAGCTGCGGCACGTCGCCATGAGCAGCAATTGCGCGAGTGGCGATCGGTCGCCGAACGAATTGGACGCAATTGGAACACAAACGCAAAACAGCGAAAATCGGCAGAAGCGGAACTCAAGAAAATTGAGAACTCGGCTGCAATTCCGGCTCTGCTGATGCTGTCGCAAACAAACGAAGCATTGGCTCAGGCGATCTGCGGTCAACTGGCAAACTTGCCTTCGTTTGAAGCGGCGCAAGCGTTGGCAACCATCGCGGTGCAATCGGAATGGGCTTCCGTAAGAGAGACTGCCGCTAAGTGTTTGAAGAGCAAGCGAATCGACGATTTTGCCCCGATCTTGCTGGCGGAAATGCGCACTCTATTTCGCACGGACAAGTCGCCAGGGAACCCAAAACCAAATCTGATGATTCGAGAGCAGGCGGATCGTTATTTGGCTGTCGACCCCGATGTTGTGCCGATTGGTGTCCCGATTTTGATCACTTACAGCCCGAAACGGGATCGGATTACGAGTGTCTCAATCCCCGGACCAACGGGTCGTAATGCGACCGATCGAGATCGGGCTGTTGGTGACTCCATTGAGAAAATACATCAACAGTTGGACGCCGAAAACGATCTGGCTGAAGAGTACAACATCCGCGCTGCCAAAGTCCTGGCTGAAGTGACCTGCCAGCCGGAATGTGTTGACCCAACGTACTGGTGGGCTTGGTGGAATTTGTACACGGGAACTCAGCCGATCCCCAAGAAATGCCAACTCATCCGCCCAGGACCGCAGGTACAAGTGCCGTCCGGCGTCCGCGTGATCTGTTGCAGTTGCCTTACCGCCGGAACGCCGATCTGCACCAGGCAAGGTTTCGTCGCTATCGACAAGATCCAAGTCGGTGACGAAGTCCTCTCGAAGAACATCGACACTGGTGAGATCGACTATCGTCCTGTCCTGCAGACGACCGAGCGACAGCCGGTTCCGGTGACGAAGTTTGTTGTGGCAGGCACGGCCAT
The DNA here is from genome assembly GCA_036499265.1 of Schlesneria sp. Classification (GTDB taxonomy): domain Bacteria; phylum Planctomycetota; class Planctomycetia; order Planctomycetales; family Planctomycetaceae; genus Schlesneria. Next base: position 2,525 of record DASYEA010001209.1, read on the forward strand.
CACCGCCAGTGAAGGGCACCATTTCTGGGTCAGTGGGACCGGCTGGTCGAAGACCCGCGAACTGGCTGCAGGGCAACCGATTCATACGGCGACGGGAATGTCGCGCATTGAATCCACCGCACTCGAATCGCAACCTGCCGCGGTCTACAATCTGGTAGTAGCCGACTTCCACACATATTTCGTCGGTGCAGGAATGATCCTCAGCCACGACGTGGCGCAGCCATCCCCCACAAACGTCAAAGTGCCGGGCTTGGAAGTCGACTGACGATGTTGAAGCGGCCAGGCTTCTGCCGAGCAGAGTGTGATTGTGCGTTCATCCCGTTTACCTCGGGTGCCACTGGCGACGGCTTTGCGTTGCCAGTGTCTTACTAGAGTGGACATAGCAACAACGCACGGTGACGCTGACTGACACATGGCGTTCTGACGCAATTAGAGTACCATTCGCGACATGAAGACACTGGCAACCCAGAGCGGTCGCCAGTGGCACCCAACGCCATCGACGTTCGGAGTGGAATTTTCACCGGAAGAGATTGGTATAGGAGAAGTTGAGGTCTCCTGCGACATTTGGAATCGCTTTATATCCATTAGTCAAAAGGAGACCTCAACGTGGTTGGATCC
>DASYEA010001210.1:0-4470 GCA_036499265.1 Schlesneria sp.
ACTTGATGTCCGTGATTTCGAACATCTTGTTACCCCAATAGGGGTCCTGTGCGCTGGCGGCGCTCTGCAGGAGACAAATTACTGTTCCGAACACCAGAGTCGGCAAATCCAGTCGCAATCGACTAGTGGATGGAAAGTACATTATCCTGCCTCGCCTCCTGAACCGGGGGTCGCCAGATGCTCCGAGCGTTGTCGTTCCTGATCCCCGATCAATTCTATTGCGATTCAACCGCGTTCCCCTGCGATGATGCAGGGACAGCACGGCCCAAGCCCTGTCTATCAGGCTGATTACGGTTTTTCAGCGGCCCGCCTCGCGCACATTAAGACGAATCGGCGAAAAAGTCAACGCGGGACAGTAGTTGCGACACGCCCGCTCCTTGGAAAACACCGATGCGATCAGCGAGTTCCAGGGTTTCCCGGCAGTTTGCCCGTCGGCTCTGAGTCGCCTGAGTCAGATGCCTCGTCCAGATCGGGCTTAATCGTGGTCCGAGAAACAGGCACCGTGATATCTGTGATCTCGGCCGATGGCCCCGTTCGCAAGGAAAGCCGTAGGTCATTCTGCTCCAGGGCCGTCGCTCGATAGACCGGATACGTTCTCGTTGCCAAACCCAGATTGCCCAACGTCTCACTCGATGAGATCGCCGTTCCACCCGATTTCAGCGTCAGTTTCACAGGTGCCGCATTCGGATACTTGATGGTGACTGACAGATCTCGATCATCGATCGCCGAATTCATCGGTCCGCCAAATTCCGCGATCCCATCGAAACTGACGAGCATCGAGTCGCGGCCGGGCGTGAATCGAGGGTTCGTGAACGTCTTCTCACCAATGTGCAATGCGACCTGAGCATTCTGCAATTGCCAGCTTGGACTGGCCGACAGCAGGAAATCGTCCTTGCCAAAATTCAACCGGGGCGTCGCCTGCATCGTCACCTGAATCTGATCAACCACCGGCTGAGGCGTCGCGGGCGACAACTTCGCCGCACACAGGATTAGCTGCGGAACAGGGACATCTCGCACCCATTCCGGGTCCGTCAGTCGCGCCGCCAGTTCGGGGCGGTTGTCCGTTTGATAGTACAATCCCAGCAGCGCGACTCGACTCTGCGACTTCTCCAGCTTGTCGTCGATATTGCGCAGGATCGCTTCTTCGGCATCCTGCGGTCGATTGAACCGTTGCAAGACCGCCGCACACAGCAAGTTGGCTTCCCAGGCATCGGACGAACAAGTCAACGCTTTCGAAGCGGACTCGGCCGCTCCAGGTTGACCCAGGTAGGCCAGGATGTAAGCCCGATTCGCCAACCCCGCGGCCAGCATCTCGTCCTTACGAAAGTGCCCGGTGCTGAGTGTCGCCAGCTTGTTGTACGTCTCGGCCGAAGCAACGAATTGACCTAGATTCTGCTGCGTTCGCGCGACGTAGTACCAGTACGGTGGATAGTATTCCTGGAACGATTCCATCCGCTTCAACATCCGCAAGCGAACAGTAGGATCAGGCTCGCGACAAGCCACTTCCAGCTTCTCGAGATCGTCATTGCGGATCAACCAACGATCGGGAATCTGCTTGTTCCGAGCCATCTTCCACGACGTGTCGAGGAACTGGTTCGACTTCTCAACCACGCTGGTCATCAGTTTCTTATCAACCTGCCAACGATCCTGCTCTTTGGTCACAGTCTTATTGCGGTGATCCCACCAGCTACTGGCACCGGTCTTCACTGCGGAGAAATACTGCTGGGTCGCCACTTCCGCCGCAATCTGGAACGCATTGATCCCCAGATCGCGATTCAAATTTCGGTAGTATTGCTCCTGGATCGCTTCCTTTTCACGATCGGCCATCTGCACGTGCGAGACTTCATCGAGCACGCCTGAGTACAGCTTCATCACGTCTTCATCGGCGATGCCGTTCAAATCGAGATGATTCAGGATCTTGTCGCGTTCTTCGACCATGACGCGCGTCGTCGGATAGCGGCGGATGCGATACAGTGCAGCGCGGCTGTAGTTCAAGGCCACAGCAGCAGAGCGTCGTTCTTCGTCCGTGACTGGTCGCGCAGGGGCGGCTGATTCAGCGGCGAACAAGCTAGCCACGTCACCAACAATCAGGCTGGCGAACAGCAGGAACTGGATGCTTCGATTCAATCGGTTTCTCATGACAACCTCGTCTCCACGGGGCGGACAACTAACACGTCGGGCCCACAACCACCGCCAGGATTCAAGTCGCAGAGGGGATCGCGACCAGATTCCAACTCGATGTCATGGGTGTGATCCCACGCGCCGTACCGTCGTAGCACGATTCCGAGGTGACATCCCGTCACCATCACACGACTCGTTGAAGTTGCACACGCGATGCCACTTCCCCTCCACGAGTCATGTAACAGAGGCAGGATTCGTCAAAGTGTTCGGTCTGTGAAGTCTACTCGGCAAAAACTGCCGAGCCTGAGGCGATCCGGTCGCTCGACCGGCGATTATCGGGACTGACGGCGAACGAACCGGTCGGCGAAAGACACGGTGTCGCACCGTTCAATCCGATTCGTGAAACAGAATCGATCAGGTAAACCTTGCGGGAACCGATTGAGACGCCGCAACGTCCTAAAAGCATCACCAAAGTCGGCAACCTGCCCCATTCTCGGGCCTGCCAATCGTTGCAAACCGCTGTTCTGCTCAAGCGTTAAGGAAAATCACATGCGTAAGATCGCCGTCTGGGGAGCTTTATTCGCGGTGCTGGGATTTATCACTACGAGCCACAGCGAAGAATTGGGACTCGAGTTCCGAGACCGCCCGCACACCCCCCGGATCGCCTCCATGAGACCGGTCATCACCGAAACGGTCACCGTGGTTGTTGCGTCCGCCGAGCCACTTCCAGCCGACGCCCAAGGATTGGTCACTACTTTCAATGGCGACTCGACCGCAATCCGCCAGAAAGCCGAGCAAGAAATACAAGCAAAACGCCAATCGCTGATCGTCGCATTGCAAGCGTTACAAGACTCGTACACGCGGGAAGCGAAGCTTGATGAAGCGGTCGCGATTCGGGACACGATTCGACAACTGAAAGTCTCGCACCTGAAGCCACTGCCAGACCCTGGCATGCTGTACGAATATGCCAACCGGATCGGTGAGACGTTCTACTTCGACGTAACCGGTCAGATCGGCAATACCATCTGGGGTTCCGAGGTCTACACCGCCGATTCGTACCTGGCGACCGCTGCGGTTCACGCGGGCGTCCTGAAAGTTGGTCAACGGGGCATCGTCAAGGTGACAATGATCAAATCCCCCGACACACATCGCGGTTCTACCGCGAACGGAGTCAGCAGTTCCAACTGGGGCAACTACGGCACCAGCTATACCGTAGAACGCCCCAATTTCGATTCCATGCCGCCACTAAGAACCAAACCGGCCACCCCATAGTCGATGTGGTCGACGCGCCTACAATGGCAGTAGAGGATGTCTCATGAAACACCGCCTGCTGACGGCCGCAATCTCTGCAGTCTTGCTGTTATTCTTCGCCGTCCCGCTCGCATTCACGCTGTACGGAGCGGGATCAGCGATTTTCGGATTTCTGATGATAGGCGGGCTGATCGTCCTGCAGACTCCCATATTCTGCATCTGTAGGCGATGGGGATGGATTCCCATCGTCGATCGGAAGCTCTACCAGCCATAGTTACGAATACCTTCGCTTCGAAACGAAGCCGACGTGGTCCTTAAGTCTCAGTGTGCATGTCTCCATGTGAAACAGCGAGCTTGCACTGTGATCCTAGACATCGACGTCCGGCCGTTAATTTGCCCCCTCCGGAATCGTCTCGCCTTCGCGACCTCACGTAATTTCGTTGACATCTCAATACTTCGATCACACGATGCTCTTCAGTTCTTGCAATGCAAGTGACCGATCGTCCCGCGATCGGGGACTCAATCGATCGAATCTTGCGGGCAATTCGATTCTTGAGAGAAAACCGAGATGAATTTCGATCCCCCCGTCCCTGATTCAGCACGTCAGATGCTCGCTAGGCTTGGCACCCAGATCGAGTACACCGAACACGAACCAAACGGTCTCGTCAATCTCGCTGAGTCGGAAGTTGAAAACGAGGAACTGCGTCAGTTAATCTTTTATCCCGGAATTGATGCGTTGATTTTGGAAGGAACTGAGATTTCCGACGACGGGCTCAGGTTCATTGGCGAGATGACGAGTCTTGAGCATCTTCGACTGCTCGACGCGCCGATTTCAGACGAGGGGCTGACGCACCTCCTCAATCTGTCGAAATTGGAACGACTAAACATCGGGTCTGACCCTGGTTGCATGCTAGGGGGACTTAGGCCAGTGCCGGCTGCGCAGGTGAGACGAAATCAAATCACTGATAGAGGGCTCGGCTATTTGACCGAGCTGCCTGCTCTGCGCATCCTGAACCTAATGGCGACACGGGTCACCGACTACGGTTTATCGGAGCACATTCCGCAGTTGCCGGCCTTGATAGGCTTGTCGCTCGCGTA
>DASYEA010001211.1:0-4790 GCA_036499265.1 Schlesneria sp.
TCCGTAACCGCCGCCATACCCATAGCCACCACGGTAACCGCCACCGTAGCCACCCCCATGATGATGACCACCACCCCAGCCACCATTCGCGAAGGCCGAACCGCCTCCCACAACCAACAAGCCAGCAACAGCAACCATTCCCAACAGTGTGCGACGGAACATGATCTTCTCTCTTTCCTATTCGAACTTGCTTTGAATTTGTCTCAAGGACACGGAACAAGTACGAACGCAGAGACTGTGCCAAATCCAAAAATCCACTCAAGTTCGCGATTTGAGGACGCAATCGAGCCGCACCGACAACACCTTGCGAAACTGACCAGCCAGTCACAAATAGCCTCGTTTTCAGGCATGAATCTTCCATCGCGACGCTTGCCATTTCATTAAAAACGGGCACCGGCCAAGAGCAACAACCCGCGAAGAAGTGCCCCATCACGTCACCGCGTGAAATCAAATTGATTCCACGCGCACTCAAACGGGGCCAACGATCTGATTCACGACATCCGACCACGCCGGCTGTAACGCCTGTGCCAGTTGCTCCGGGTTTGAACGCGCACGCAAGGCTCTCTAAAACGACTGACGTGCCACTGCATTGTCCGCTTCGGACAACGCAGTGCCGATACGAATAGGCCGTGACGATGACGCCCTCTCCGGCGCGAAGTCGTTCGCGTCGTTTAATCGCGTGGGCATCGCCCCGCGCGTCTTCTGATCGCGCCATCATGTCGACGGACGGATGACCCAGCCCACCAAAGAAAAGAAACGGGCGTGGCCGGCTGGGGCTGTTTGCCACCCGCCGATTGCCAACGCCCTGCTGCAACCGCCTCAATCTTCGCCCCGGTGATCCTGCAGCACTCCGCAGAGTACTCCCCGTCCGGATCCCAGGACATACGCCAACGCTTCGCCGAGCGATCCACCAGAAAACGCGACTCGATTGCGATCGATGACCGCAAAGCGGCTCGATGCGAGTGGTTGTTGATCGCGTTTCACCGGCTGGATGTTTCTCATCGACGAAACATAAAACGACCTTTCGGTACCTTTATCCAAGTCTTGCCCGGTCATCAGCCATCGGCCGCGGTTCAGCCGAGGATTCATTCGCCTGGTTGTCGGGTCCAACCGTTCCGCCCGGGTGTCTCGCACACTGATCACCAACACGCACCGCTGTTCCAGTGGCGAGCGGATCCCGGCATAGTTGTGTCGTGGATAGAAAAATGAATAGGCACTCCCTGCTTTCAAACGAGTCTTGGTCACCAAACAACTCCAATCAAAGGAGCAGTGGGCGATCGCGGGCGGCGGGTTCCTAACTCCGCCGGCGCCCACCAGACAAACGCAGCCCCTCCCGAGCCCGCGACAGTAAGAGGTACACGTTTCGCAATGTGATCTGACGTTATGACTTCAGGCAGGGCGAACGACGAGTCGCCTCCGCCGGCCCGGCATCCGGCAGCATCACGTCCAGCAGCGTTGCTTCGCCAGAACAACCTGACATCCCGGACAGACCAGAGCCCGACAGACCGACGCACGACATGATGTCAGACAACCCCACGTCAGCCGCGACAACGCCCTCAGATGCCGCTCGATCATCGATGGTGAACTCACTGCGCGAGACTCGCACAGATCGAGGTGCCGTCACCCCGATCTTGACGCTTCCGTTGCTGACCCGCAGCACGGTCACGACAATGTCATCACCAATCTTGATCTCATCATGCAAACCACGAGACAGAACTAGCATTTCGACAACCCTTTCGAAAATGCCGCGATGAGGCCAGGCGCAAAAACACCAGGGCGCAGCACCATTTGGAAGAGTGCGATCGACGACGCACCAAAACACGAAAAACGCTCGGCGGCTTGCTTCGATCCGGGGCGAGATTGATACAAATCTCGGCGAAGCACCCGTGAAGAGTCACGGTCGTGAGACAGGCGAAGATTAGCTTCTATATCGCCAGTCCGTCAATGAAAAAGTACGTCGTTTTGGAGCAAAATTCGATTTTTGAATACGATCGTATTCAGATCGCAAGGCCACTATTGAGGTTGCGATTTTCAACAATTTTTGGACGGGATCGGCAGGAACGACCTAACTCCGTGACCAATGCGGCGAAGCCCAGGCTATCTCCAGAAATGACTGCGTCTGCTACTCAACGTCACTCCTCAGACATCGCCAGATTGGTTTCCCGGCGTTGCTCCATTTCTGCGACGGAAATCGGCTGGCAGCCTACGTGTTCGCACTGTAAGCCAGCAGCGGAATTCGCCCATTCAATCGCCCGGGGCCAGTCCCGCCCGAGGCATCTCTGATACGCCAATCCTGCGATGAACTGATCGCCCGCCCCCAGCGGATCGACTAGGTTCCGGCAGGTCGACAGCAACGTCCCTTCGCGCTCGCCGTCACTCCAGTGCAGCCCGTCCGCACTCCGCTTCGTGATCACGCATTTCGCGCGATACCATGGCGGCAGTTCATGAGGTCCACCCGCCATCGCGGCGGGATTGAAATCACCATCAGGCGTGGTCTTGATCGGGTCGACGTAGACCGAAATCCCCGACCGGCCCAATTGCCGCATCAGGTCCATGGTCACGACTCCCTTGCCATGATCGGCAACGATGACGGCATCCGGACCCGATTCGGCGATCAGTCGAACGAGCAGCTCTGCGTCACTCGGGCTGATCAGTTCGTGTAGATCCTCATCCAGCCGAGGTCCCGTCATTCGCCCCTGGACCCACAGACGAGTCTTGCTCGTCGTCCGCCCGTGGACCATGACCACACGATGCGGGAACGCAGCTGCCGCCACATCGCTGCACCCGTCTCGTCCCACGGCCCCATACAGTTCGACTTGAGCCCCCAACGCCTGAAGCATCAATGCGACATTTCCGGCCCCACCCAGCCGCCGCTGAGTCCGATCAATCCCCAACACCGGCCACGGCCCCTCCTGCGAAATCCGCTCGCAAGAGCAGTGCAGGTCGACGTCCACCATGATGTCCCCGACAACGGCAATTCGAGGACGTTGATTTTGATCTGTTCGGCAGGTTAGTCTGTTCGTCACTTGAAGCCACCATTCAAGAGAAGTGCTCACGACAAGACGTGCTCAACAAGGGATGCCCGAATGAACTTCCGCATCAACAACCAATTCGCCGCGATCGCCATCCTGCTCTCCACCAGCTCGCTGATGGGCGACGACACGAAGCCCGCACCCCAGGCCCCAGCCACTCCAGCCGCGGCTGCGCCCGAAATCGCCCCATTCCTAATCCCGTCAGTCGAAGAGAAATTCGGCTCGGAAGCGGCCAAGGCAGACGCCGCCACCGCCAAAGCCGAACAAGAAGCCACCAAAGCCAAAAAAGCCGCATCCGAGGTCCGCCTCAAGGCCTATAAAGACAAACTCGCCGAAATCACCAAAACCGGCGACTTCGACAAAGCCCAACAAGTTAAGGCCCGCATCACACAACTCGAAAACGAACCCGAAGGTGAGTCGCACAAACCCGAAAAACCAACCAAACGCCCCCGCCCAAAAGACACAGTCAAATTCGGAGGCCACACCTACGCGCTGATCAAAGAACCCGCCACCTGGCATGTTGCGAAGCACAAATGTGAAGAGATGGGCGGTCATTTGGTGTGTCTTGAGAGTCTGAAAGAGGCTGAGTTTGTTGCGTCGCTATGTAAGTCGACCGTGGCTTGGATCGGTGCTACAGATGAAGTAGAAGAAGGCAAATGGCGTTGGGTGAACGGTAGCGATGCTCCGATGCCGCCGAATGCAATCAATGGAGACAATGGGCTTTCTCATTCACTGTGCTGCGACAAAGGAGTGTTGAACGATGGAAGCGCTGGCGAACGGTTTGGCTTTATCTGCGAATGGGAGAGGTAGGACGCATATTGATCAAACGTCCCAAGGTCAGCGTATCCATCCAGCATGAACATTCCGAACCCAAGTCTTTTCATTTGCTCCTCCAACGCCCTGTCGAAGTGAGTCTGACCGGATTCGATCAAACCGCGTGATGCTTTCTTGTCCCAGAGCACGCACCCCCAAGCGAGTCCATGCTTCAATTCCATGCTTTTTGTTTGAATGCGTGGCGGATCGAGGGCACCAATATCCATGCCGCTAAATCTGTACGGTGTCGCTGTCATGAAGCATCCAAATGTTATCGAGGCGCGTGCTTGCACTGCTTCATGAGCAACTGCGATGACAGTATCCGGCATAAGCAGTCCCCCAGAGCTCATCGCATCGAGACCGAGTCGAATAGCACTCCACATTTCACCAGCCGGGCCGTCTATTTTCACGATGATTTCCGCCCTCACTTCGGCCCGCTCAATTGCGGCTGCGTGCGCGGCATATTTTTCTGGGTTTGAAATCACGACAGGTGGCCGCCCTGTGAGTGCAAGGCTGAATCGGATTGCGTTAGTCAAACCGCAGTCTGTGGCTGTAATAGGCAACAATTCTTTTGAGATGCCACCAAACCGACTAGCACATCCGGCCGCCGGAATCACAAACCGTCGATCTCTATTACTTTCACACATTCAGGCACCTTGTAACGACACGAACATCTCCAAGAATTGCTGTTCTGCTCTTTCAGGAGACAGCGGTGAATGAATCGCGGCTGCCAGAGGGGATGTAAATATCTGAGGCCAGAAGGCCGCCAGTTCACATGCGCATGTTTGGCGATCCGCTCGAATCACAGCATCTGGCCATGGGAACATAAGCCCAAATCGTTCTGCGACTGCTCGTTCCACCCGTTCTTCAATGTGCCGGTACTCATCCCCAACGAGCAGCTTCAAGGGTCGAATCATGTCACATACGTACGCTTCTGCCGCATCG
>DASYEA010001212.1:0-2295 GCA_036499265.1 Schlesneria sp.
CGGTCGCCCAAACCTTTCGTTGCAGACCGGAAGCGACAGTTTGGTCTGCATCTTCAGGTAGACTTCACGACGGACCAGCAGGAAGCCAGTGGCGGCGTACAACAATTCAACGAGGCCGCCCCCTTTCCCGAACTTGACGAATGAGGTTCCCGGGAGCATGTGGCTCGCCAACGCCCGTTTCCCTTTCTGCGGATAGATGCCTGACACAATCGGTCGTTGATGCTGACGTAGCAGTGCGATGTCATCGGGGTTGAATCCCACATCGGAGTCGATCCACATTGTCTCCTCGAAGCCGTCGACGAGTGCATCCGTCGCCATTTGATTGCGTCCCTGATCGATAGCTGAGTGCCCCGACTCGCGGCGAACCTGATATCCGCGATGCTCCAGTTCTTTCAGGGACTGATCGCATTCCTGATGGATGTACCCTAAGTAGGGCACCAGCACGACGCACCGGCGGGGATCTTGCGGATCAAAAGGGTGTGGCGGCGGGCCGCTATCACCCACCAGTTGCATGGTTGGCGGCTTGGCCAGCACGATTACTTGCTCTTGATGCAGATACCCGAGGAAGGTGAGCAATTCACGAACGCCGGCTTCGGTTTTCAGGGTGTGAGTGTCGACAATCTTGAACCGGTCTGGAAACTGACTCGCCAATTCCCGGGCCCGCTGGGCGTATTCCTTGCAGTACCTTCTCAGGCCCGCTTCGCGCGTCTGTTCGTCATAGTGTGGAAACGTATGCGACATCCGCGGATCATGTTCGAATCCAGGCTGCGGCGTGCGCATCCAGTGATCGACAGGCGTCCGCGGCGACTTGTTGAGCGTCGTGCAATACCCGGCCACGACTTCATCGGCGGGTAGCTCCAGGCAGACCACCTTCAGAGCCCGCTCGTTCCGAAGCGCCTCTTCGACATACGGCAGATAAAACGGGGCTGCGTCTCCGACAACCGGTTCCGTCGTCGCCTTGCGCCAACGAGCAATCCGCTCCAGTAACCCCGGGCCGCCAGGCAATCGGTCCCACCGCAGTCGCGGCGCTTCCATCAACGTGAACCGAGTTCCAGGCTGTTGCCCCAAAATCTCGGGAAGCAGTTCGAGTCCGCAATGACCAGTCCCCACACCCAGGATCCAACGCCGTGCCATGAAACCTCACTTATATCGGACTCAGCCTTGATGATATTGCCAGTTATCTAGAGCGGATCCGCACGCTTCATCGACTACTCACTTATCAAGCGGAAAGTCGCGGACCTTCTCGTAGAGCCAATTAAGTCGCGTCATCGTTTCCGGAGAATTGAGGGCCGTGTCCGGGGAAACGTTGTACAGAGCCGCCAGTTCCTTGACCAACTGTTTTGGTTCAGTCTCGGCAAACAGAGCGATGAAGAACACCGGCCGATCCGATTTCTCGCTAGCAGGCATTAGTAAGAACGATTCCTGCAACGGCTTGGAATCTTCCGCTTCGCGAATGACCCAGCAAGCATCCTTCTGAGCCGGAAACCAGTCGTCCAAGCACCAATCTTCGCACGGGCTGGTATCAGTGTCGTATCGGCTCATTTCTTCATCATTCGCGGCCCAGATCAACGGTGTAGGTAGCAACATCGCGCTATGATTGCCGACCTTCACTTGGTGCTGAGTGCAGGTCATTGAACGGACGAAATTAGACGTCTCTGGAGCTTCCGGGCGCAGCGCCCCGTTGCCATCTACCAAAGCATATGCGAGGAACTTGCGAACCGAATTCGCTTCGCGGATCATGACCCACCGTAAACGCGAATTCTTGGCGAATGGTGCGGTTGAAATGAACTCGCCCTGAAGCGTTGCGCCGCCCGATACCCCTAACTTGAGAGAGGCGGCCTCATCAGCAAGCATCCCGTTGCGGTCATACCTCGGAGACGTCACCATTTTCCCGGCCCTGAGGAGTAGATCTCCGTCCACAAATATGCCTGGCGACAAACCAGATCCATGCGGCATCGCAGGTGTTGTTACCGGCGTCACGCTCTTACGCCCGCGCTGAAACACAATCGTGCGTCCAAATTGCGAGGGCAGCTTATCGAACGCCTTATCGATCGTTCTCCATCCTAAGTCTTTAGCTCGCACTGACGCAGACCAGGCTGCCACCTGAGTCGGCCGGGGCAGTAGCAGAAGTGGAACTGTCACATCTCGATCGTAGACTGGATTGCATGACGCCGGAAATATCGCCTCTCCAGGAATACGCTTGTTAAAGTAGCGGGGTCTCATCAATGACGGCGCCTCTAGCGCCTCGCGAATCTCGCCGACGTAGGCTGACATCGCGATAATGAATTCTTCAGG
>DASYEA010001213.1:0-3419 GCA_036499265.1 Schlesneria sp.
GATCAAAGACACAACCTTGTCGAAGACTCCAGAACCGTGGCACCGAGACCGAAATCACAACGAATCATCTTTTGATCTGATATTGGTTCGGTAACCGACTGGCGTTGACCATGAATGCACTTATCAAGTTCGCTCTGCACAATCGGATGCTGATCGTCTGCCTGGCACTTGTCACCCTGGTGGCGGGATCGATGACGATGGCATCGCTGCCGATCGACATCTTTCCTTCTTTAACGCGGCCTCGCGTGACGGTGATGACCGAATGTCCCGGTCTCTCGCCCGAGGAAGTGGAGACGTTGGTCACGCTGCCGTTGGAAGTCGCTTTCAACGGAGCCACCGGTGTGGAAGCGGTGCGCAGTTCGTCCGGCATCGGACTCTCGGTGATCTATGTTGAATTCAGTTGGAACACCAACATCTATATCGCCCGCCAGATCGTCAACGAACGGATCGCCATCGTGCGCGATCGTTTGCCCCAGACGGTCAAGCCAGAACTCGCTCCGATCTCGTCGATCATGGGTCAGATCATGATGGTCGGCATGTACAGCAAAGACGGATCGACCCAACCGATGGATGTCCGTACGTTGGCCGATTGGGCGGTGCGTCCGCGGTTACTGACGATCCCCGGAGTCGCCCAGGTCATCACCATGGGTGGCGGACGCAAGCAGTATCAGGTCAAAGTCGACGCTGCGAATTTGCAGGCCTACAACGTTACCCTGGACGAAGTCGAGCAGGCTCTGATCGAAAGCAATCAGAACGCCACCGGCGGCTACCTTGAACGCGGTTCGCTGGAGTTCCTGGTGCGCGGAATTGGTCGAGTGCAGTCAATCGGCGACCTGGAACAAACGGTCGTCAAATCGCATGGTGAGCGCTCTGTACTGCTACGTGACGTGGCCAGAGTCGTCGAGGGGCCGCAGGTCAAGCGAGGCGATTCGTCTGTGAACGGCCATCCCTCCGTCGTGCTCACTATTGCCAAGCAACCGACTGGCGACACGCGGTCTCTCACCGACCAGATTGAACGGGCCCTGCAGGATCTCAAAGGGTCGCTGCCCGACGATATCGAGATCGATTCGTCGATCTTTCAGCAACGGAAGTTCATCGACTTAGGGATTCACAATGTTCTGGAGGCCCTGCGCGACGGGGCAATACTGGTACTGATCATCCTGTTCTTGTTTCTGATGAACGTTCGCACGACATTTATCACTCTCACTGCCATTCCACTATCGATCGTCATCACCGGATTGGTTTTTTACTTCGCTGGCCAGTCGATTAATGTGATGACTCTGGGTGGGCTGGCCGTGGCGATGGGTGAGTTAGTCGATGACGCCATCGTCGATATTGAAAACGTGTTTCGCCGTCTGCACCTGAACGCACAGCTGCCCCACCCCAAGCGTTCTCTGGATGTGATCTACCATGCCAGCATTGAAGTCCGCGGGTGCATCGTGTTCGGCACCATGCTGGTGATCCTGGTGTTCCTGCCACTCTTCGCGTTGTCAGGAGTCGAAGGTCGCTTGTTCGCTCCATTAGGCGTGGCCTACATCGTGTCGATCCTGGCATCGCTGCTGGTGTCGCTGACTGTCACGCCTGTCCTCGGCAGCTTGTTGCTGGCCAAACAAATCGAACGTCAGGGAAAACTGGCCCGCGTGAACGCCACCTCTGGCATTGATGCCGCCGCGCCACACGAAGCGGACAGTTTCCTCCTCCGGATCTTGAAGCGAGGAATCACGCCGGTGATTCGGTTCAGCATGAATTCGACCGGTCTGAAACTGATCCTTTTGGTGGTGGTCGCGGCGATCGCAGGCAGCGGCGTGCTGGTCGTCAATCTCGGCACAGACTTCCTGCCACCGTTCGATGAAGGAGCCGCACAGGTCAACATATTCCTGCCGCCTGGATCGTCGCTGGAGACATCCAACCGAGTCAGCGGAATGGTCGATAAGGCGTTTCGCAAACACATGCCGGCAGACAAGAACCCGGACAACATCGCAGCCAGTGACGCGTCTAAGCCTTCGTTCCCATTCAATCTGTTTTCCAGCCCAGAAAGCGGCGACACGAACGATAAGTCGCTGATCAAAGCCCTCGTTCGCCGCAGCGGGCGAGCGGAAATGGATGAGCACGCCGAAGGCGTCAACGTGACCGAGTACATTGTCTCGATGAATCCCCACAGCGGTGTCACGCGACAGGAGGCACTCGCGATTCTGCGCAAAGATCTCGAAGCCATTCCGGGCATTGAATACGAAGTCGAACAACCGCTGGCGCATCTCATCAGTCATATGTTGTCGGGCGTGTCGGCGCAGATCGCGATCAAAGTCTTCGGTGATGACTTGGATGTTCTTCGGAAGAAGGCGAACGAGATCAAAGCGGCAATTACGGGCATTCCAGGATTGGCACCTCCAGTCGTTGAGCCTCAAACATTGATTCCACAACTGCGGATCGAACTGAATCGCGAGAAACTCGCCCTGCACGGACTGACCCCTGGCCACGTGAATCGTCTTGTCGAAACGGCACTCAACGGCCGTACTGTTTCGACGATCCTCGAAGGTTCTCGGACCTTCGATCTGGTGGTCAGAATGGATGATGAATATCGCACTGATGTCAGAGCCATTGAGCGGATGTCGATCGACTTGCCAGGCGGCGGTCGAGTGCCGCTGCTCGCTGTTGCTCGTATCTATGACGGGGCCGGTCCCAATACGATCAGCCATGAACGAACCAAACGCCGTATCACGATTCGAGGTAACACGACCGACCGCGATCTCGGCGGTGTTGTGGCCGACATTCAGGCCGCTGTTAAGCAGAAAGTCAAACTACCTGAAGGCTACTTCATCGAATATGGCGGCCAATTCGAAGCACAGCAGGAAGCAACGCGACTCATCTCACTGCTGAGTCTGGTCTCACTTGCTGGAGTCTTTCTCGTCCTCTTCACTCAGTTTCCATCCACCAGGATCGTTCTGCAAATCATGCTCGCGCTGCCGACTGCATTTGTCGGTGGAGCAGTCGCTCTGTGGCTGACGAATCAAACTCTGACTGTCGCGGGGATGGTCGGTTTCATCTCATTGGGCGGTATCGCCGCCAGAAACGGTATCCTGTTGGTCGCCCACTATCTGCATCTGATGAAGGAGGAAGGCGAAGAGTTTACTGAAGCGATGATCCTCCGCGGCAGCCTCGAACGACTCGCTCCTGTTTTGATGACCGCGCTGACGGCAGGAATCGGCCTGGTGCCGCTGGTACTGGGAGGGCAGCAGCCCGGCAAAGAAATTCTCTACCCGGTGGCCACTGTCATTTTGGGGGGGCTAATCACGTCCACGATTTGCGAATACGTCGTTCACCCTGGGCTTTTCTGGCGGTTCAGTGGATCGGCCGCAAAGCGCCTGGCGACCTCGTCAAATGCCGCCGATATTCAATAGACGGTGGTCTGGATGGGAAGG
>DASYEA010001214.1:0-5385 GCA_036499265.1 Schlesneria sp.
CCATAATAATTAGGGAATCCCATCAATTGGATCCGGCGAAGTATCGCTGCGGCTCGGTCCGCGGCGGATTCACCGACATCGCGGATCAGGATCGAGAAACGATTCCCGCGAAGATGCCCCGTCTTCAGTTTGTTTCCGTGCAATTCTGAGCGAAGAACTTTGATTTTGTCCGTGTCAATTTGCGGGACTTCGGCAGCAAGTTTCGCTGGGACGGAAATGTATTGCCGCGTGATGGCCCGGCGATCTTTCAAGCCAGCGACGCCGATGTCGCGTGGCGAACATCGCAATGTTCGGCCGACATGATGCACGAGATCATTCGCCGAAACGTCACGCTTTTCGATCCACAGGAACAGGTGTTCGCCCGCTCCTGCCGGTTCGTAGGCGGGAAGCTCTTCGACGATAAAATCGGCCGGTTCGTCTTTCCAGCGACCACCAATGCCCGGCAGATCCACCGTCAAATAAGGGAGTGTCAGGGCGGATAGCTCTGGGCTGTGGATCTCATTCGGTACGGATTCAGACGAAGTCTCACTCATCAATTTTCTCATTTCCGGCGGGCAAATCTTCTGAAAGTCGCTACGTCCTTGACGGTCTCGGCAGGGACGCTCTACGCTGTCGACTTGGAATGTCGCATTTCGCGGGGCAGCAAATCGCCCTGGCGCGACTGACTTTGGCAGTACAGGCGGTGGAATGAGAATCGTAGCGGGTGATCTACGGCGGCGAAAGCTGCTGGCAAATCCTGGGCAGAATACGCGTCCGATCACAGATCGGGCGAAGGTGAAGCTGTTCGATCATATTCGTGACTTCCTACCCAAGAAGCGAATTCTCGATGTTTACTCGGGGACAGGTTCTCTCGGTTTCGAATCGCTGAGCCGCGGCGCCAAGAGTGTCGTCTTCTGCGAGCAGGATCATCGAGCCCACGAACTATTAGTTCAGAATGCCACCGATTTGCAGGTCACCGAGAAGACCTTGTGCTGGCGAGTTGATTGCCTGCGGAGTTCGTTCAAAGCCAAGGGCGATGCGGGTTGGTATCCGTATGATGTCGTGTTTTTCGACCCCCCCTATCACATGATCAAGCAACTGAAGCGAGGCTCGCCACTCTATCGGTCGCTGCTTCGTTTGACGAAAGAAGACGTGACGACGCCGAACGCGTTGTTGATCTTGCGGACTCCGACGGAAAGCGAATTCGATCTGCCAGAACATTGGGTTCCGTTCCGCGTTTTGACGATGGGGAGCATGGACATGCATTTGCTCCGCAAAGAGTCCGTCGCCACGGAAGAATTGCCACCAGAGCCTGAGCTTGATGCGGATTCGGATGACAAACCAGTCACCGAAGCAGGCGAAACTCAGGGCTAATTCAAATCCATTAGACGACATCTGTCTCTTCGTCTGTCGTCAGTCTCTGGATAATCCGTCGCGAATCGGTATCATTTCGACGCACGTTTCCGCCATTTCGGATCAACAATACGGCAGAAATGGAGTTGGTTCGGGTTTCCACGAGAAATCCCATAGGTGCCGTTTTCTGCGAAAGTGAGATTCCCGTGGCCGCCCGATGGATTGCGTGGTCGGAAGTCAGTCACCAGTTTCCCGTCTCTGACGCTCCGCAGATGATCGGAATCATCGAGCGGCTGATCGAATCGGCCGCCATCGCTTCCGTAGAAGAAGAATTTCTTCGGCAGCAACTCGCCGACATTTGTGGCGAACTCGGTGCCAGCGGAGTGGGGCTTTTTGATCGAGCCCCTAACTGGGTTGTCGCGGTGCAGTCCGGTCGTTGGAACAGCGCGGATATTCCCCGCGATCTCCTGGCTGATGTGCTGGATCGGGATAGCGGAGTTGCCACGACCCTGGAAGGTCCCGCGGTTGGGACACTGATCGCGGTCCCTGTCCGAACCAAGCTGAGCGGCGGTCGAGTTTTGACATTCGTGGGGCGGCACCTTTCTGCGGAGATCCTGCCGCTGACGGTCGGAATCGCGCGGACATTGAGTTCTTGCCTGGACGTGCTCTCTGATCGGGGTCGTGCGGAACATCGGATCGAATGCCTTCGCGGGATTTTGAAGGTCTCCTTGAAGCTCTCCACGGTTCAGGAAACCGAGCCGCTATTGGAACTGATCGCGCGGGAAGCCGTGCGAATTCTGCAATGTGACCGTGCCAGCATTTTCCTGTGGGATCGCGAACACCAGGAAGTCGTCGCTTGCCCCGCCTTGGGAGTGGAAGGGAATTCGCTGCGTTTTTCTGATCGCACGGGCATCGTCGGAGAAGTGATTCACTCTGCAAAACTATTGCGTGTGGACGACGCCTATCACGATGCCCGCTTCAGCAAAAAAGTCGATCTGGCAAGTGGCTACAAGACTCGAAATCTGCTTTGCGCGCCCCTGTTTGATGGCGAGCACAAGCTTCTCGGCGCGTTTGAAGTCATCAATAAGAAGGACGGTACCTTCACCGCGGATGACGAAGCGACATTGGAAGACCTGTCCATTCAGGTCGCTATCGCTCTCAAGAACACTCGGGAACGCGAATCGCTACTTCGCTCGCATCGCCAGTTAACAGAGCAACTGACTAAAGGGGTTTCGCTGATCGGCGAGAGTCCTGCAATGCAGGCGATGCGCAGCACGATTCGTCGGCTGGCAGCAACCGATTTGCCTGTCCTAATCCTGGGGGAAAGCGGGACCGGCAAAGAAGTCGTCGCTCAGACATTGCACTTTCAAGGTCCGCGAGCAGATCGCCCATTTATTGCGGTGAACTGTGCTGCTCTGACAGAGACTCTACTCGAGAGCGAATTGTTCGGTCACGAAAAAGGGGCTTTCACCGATGCACGGGAAATGCATCGCGGTAAGTTCGAAGTGGCCGAAGGGGGGACGATCTTCCTCGACGAAATCGGTGACATGAGCCTCGGTGGCCAAGCCAAATTGCTGCGCGTACTTGAGCAAAAGGTCATCACGCGCGTGGGTGGTTCGCAGGCGATTCCGATCAATGCTCGCGTCATCGCGGCCACGAACGCCCATTTGGCGGAAGCGGTGCGAGCTAGAAAATTCCGCGAAGATCTTTACTTTCGGTTAAACGTAGTGACGTTGGATCTGCCACCACTGCGCGAACGCCCAGAGGATATTCTGGCGCTGGCCGAACACTTTCTGAATGGATTCGCGATTCAGGCCCGGCGCCCGAAGTTGGAACTCTCTGCGGATGCGCGGAAACGGATGCAGGCTCACACTTGGCCGGGCAATGTGCGCGAACTTCGTAACCTGATGGAACGCGTGGCCTTCCTGGCTCCGAATGATGTTGTCGCGGCAGATGATCTCGCCTTTATCCTCAGTCCCGACCAGAATCGCTCGCATGAGCCTTCGCTGGATCTGGGCCTCAGTGAGGCTACGAACCAGTTTCAGCAAGAGTTCATCAGACGAGGAATTCGTCGTGTTCGCAACAATATGAGCGAAGCGGCCCGGTTGCTCGGGCTGCATCGCTCCAATCTGTATCGCAAGATGCGGCAATTGGGCATGAGCGAAGCGGGGCAGGACGAGGACGCCGAGATGCTCCCTGGCGAATTGCCCGAATGATTCTTCGCGACAGTCCTCTTGATCAAACAAAGCTCGCTACTCGCCGGGGAACCTCACGGCTACAATTCGATTTCACTCCGGAGCCCCCATGCTGACACCCGCCCTGCAAAACTGTCGACTGCTTAAAGCCGCTCGCCGCGAACCAACCGATACCACGCCGATTTGGATCATGCGCCAAGCGGGACGGTATCTGCCCGAATACATGGACGTTCGCAGCAAGGTCACGTTTATCGAATTGTGCAAACGTCCGGAACTTGCCGCGGAAGTCACGCTGACAGCACAACGAGTCCTTGGTGTCGACGCGGCCATTCTATTTGCCGATCTGCTGCCGATGCTGGAACCGATGGGCATCGACTTGGAATATGCGAAGGGTGAAGGACCCGTCATTCACAATCCGATTCGCACGGCGGCTGATGTCGATCGGTTCCACGAATTGGAAACGGTTGATTCGCTGCAGTTCGTGTTCGACGCCGTGAAGTTGATTCGGCGCGATTTGCCCCCCGATATCCCGCTGTTGGGGTTTGCCGGAGCACCGTTCACACTGGCTTCCTATGTCATCGAAGGTGGTGGCTCGAAGAACTATCTTTCGACAAAACGGATGATGTACTGCGATGAAGGAGCCTGGCGCACTTTAATGGAACGCTTGGTGCGCAGCCTGATCCGTTACATCAATGCCCAGGTTGACGCGGGCTGTCAGGCCATTCAACTTTTCGATAGCTGGGCCGGTTGTTTGTCGCCAGCCGACTATCGTCGCTTTGTGCTTCCCTTCACAAAACAAGTGGTCGCCGGAATTCGTGCCGACGCTCCCGTGATCAACTTCCTGACGGGTAATCCAGCACTGTTGCCGATGCTGCGCGAGGCGGGCGGTAGCGTGTTCGGCTTAGATTGGCGAGTGGACCTGGCCGATGGTTGGCGAACCGTCGGTCACGATGTCGCCGTCCAGGGAAACCTTGATCCTGTGTCACTGATGGCAGACTTGCCTACGCTGCGATCGCGGGCGAAAGCTGTTCTTGACGCCACCGAAGGACGACCTGGGCATATCTTCAACTTGGGGCATGGGGTCTTCCCTGAAGTTCCGCCGGATAACGTGAAAGCCTTGGTTGAGATGGTCCATGAAATGGGCCAGAAGTGAAATCTGGTCACGGCGACAATTCAACATCTCCTCACGCCAGGCATCTAAGGTCCAGGTAGCTCGCGATGACGAATCCTGACACAGGTCGGCGAATTGCCATAATCGGTGGCGGCCTGTCGGGTTTAGCTGCCGCTCATCGCTTGATGGAACTCTCTACGGCACAGTCGTTGCCTGTTGAAATCACACTGTTCGAGGCCAACTCTCGCCTTGGTGGGATCATTGGAACCCAGCAGATCGGCGACTATCTGGTGGATACGGGGGCGGATAGCTTTCTGACGAACAAGCCCGGAGCGATGGGCCTCTGCAAGCGACTAGGGCTCGAAAGCCGCCTTGTGGCGACCGATGCGCGATACCGGGGAGTTCACGTTCTCTTCGATGGTCGTCCGGTTCCTGTGCCCGAGGGATTCCAACTCCTCAGCCCATCCGCGATCTGGCCAATCCTGACGACGCCGATCCTGTCTCCCTGGGGCAAACTGCGAATGCTCATGGAGTACTTCGTTCCTGCGGGGGACGTGGCCGATGAAAGCCTCGCCGATTTCGTGCGACGCCGGTTTGGACGCGAAACGCTCGACCGACTGGTTCAGCCTCTCGTCGGAGGCATCTATACATCTGACCCCGAAAAGCTCAGCCTTGCCGCGACGATGCCCCGATTTCTCGAGATGGAACGGAAGTCTGGCAGCCTGATTCGCGCTTCGATGAAAGACA
>DASYEA010001215.1:0-5220 GCA_036499265.1 Schlesneria sp.
TGACTGCTGCCGCTATCAATAAACTGCGAATCCTGTTCGTCGACGACGAGCAAGACATTCGTAATGTCATGAAAATCGAACTGCCTCGAATGGGTCACGACGTGGTCCTGTGCGAGGACGGTCAAGCCGCACTCAAGGCGCTGGAACAGCAGACCTTCGATGCTGCCATCGTCGATCTGCGGATGCCGGGACTGAGTGGCTGGGATGTGATCGAACACATCAAGAAGGTTTCGCCCGAAACCGAAGTCATCATCAGCACCGGCCACGGCGACATGGAATCGGCGATCCAGGCAGTACGAGCGGGTGCTTACGATTTCCTGCGCAAGCCCTGCAAGCTGTTCGAAATCTCGGCCGCTCTGAAACGCGTTGCCGAAAAGCGGACGCTGACCAATAAAACCATCGCTCTCGAATCACGACTGAAGGCTGTCGAGGGTTCGCCAGACCTGATTGGCCGCACGCCGGAAATGCTGCGCGTCAAAAAGCTGTGCGAAAAGATCGCGCCGACCGATTCCAGCGTGTTGATCCTGGGTGAAACGGGAACGGGCAAGGAACTGGTCGCTCGTCGCGTTCACGACCTCAGCAAGCGTTCCACGATGCCGTTCGTCGCAGTGAACTGCGGAGCGTTGCCTGAGAACCTGGTCGAAAGCGAACTGTTCGGACATCGCAAGGGAGCCTTCACCGGCGCCGACACGTTCCGCAAGGGGCTGCTCGAAGTCGCCAACGGCGGCACGCTGTTCCTCGACGAACTCGGGGAACTCGACAAGACGATGCAGGTCAAGATGCTGCGATTCCTGGAATCGGGCGAAGTCCGTCGCGTTGGCGAGAACGAAGCATTCCATGTGAATGTGCGCATCGTGTGTGCGACAAATCGCGATCTGCAGCAAATGGTCGGCGAAGGGTCGTTCCGCGAAGACTTGTTCTTCCGAATTAACACCTTCGAGATCAATCTGCCGGCACTCCGCGAGCGCAAAGACGATATTCCGGAACTGGCGAAAACACTGATTGCTCGCACGCTAAAGCGTCGCGATATCCCTGAAAACATCATGGCTCCGGAAACAGTACAGGTGCTGAAGCAACATGATTGGTCGGGGAATGTGCGAGAATTGGCGAATGCTTTGGAACATGCTGTCATCATGTCTGATGGCGGCACGATTCATCCGGAGGATCTGCCTGCCGGCATTCTGAAGCATTCGACGGGTGCGGTCTTTGCCCGAGCCACCGTCGAAATGCCACAGCACCCCAAGACGCTTCGAGAAATCGAAATGGATGTGATCTATCAGGTTCTCGACAAGCACCAAGGCGACAAACCGAAGGCTGCTTTGGAACTAGGGATCGCCCTGAAGACGCTGTACAACAAGCTGAATGGCGATCACAAAGCGGCTGGTTAATGGTTCGTCAGTGTTAACGCGGCCACAGAATTAGCCACGGATGAAACACAGATTGAACACGGATAGAAGTGAAAGCCAAGACAAATTCCGCATGCAGTCAATTCACCCTTGTTATTGGACAAGGGTGAATTGCTTTTCAGTCCGCAGCGTTATCCGCTTAATTCGCGATAGACGCCTGATCAATCTATTCGACCGGTGCGTGCGATGGCAGATTTCAGGTCGCCGTGGACCTTCTTGCACCACATCATCGCGATGTTGGGCCACATGTCGTCGAAACGTCTTTCGTGCTGATGTGGTTTGCGATGTCGGCACGAGCGTTGCAGAAGGCGAACGACGCAGCGCGACGATTTTCTGACTGATTGCGTTTCCACGTCGGAAATCAGACAATTCAACACCACCCAGCGCAACTGTTCAGCACTGACAAGTCGCTCGGGTACCGATTTCCTTGACCAGGATCGACAGCATGAGTTACGGCAACGGCTACGGCCGACAATATGGTGATGGCGGCGGATTCAACTTGGGAGCGCGGCTGATTCCGATTGTCATCGGCCTGATTGCGATCGGGTTTACGATGGTCCGCGGTTGCCAGCATGGACCGTTTGGGCGCAATCAGATTGTGGCGATCCAGCCAGACCAGGAAGCTCAATTGGGGCTGCAAGCCTTTAGGGAAGTGCTGAAGACTTCTCACGTCGTTCACAACGGCCCAGTGGTCGAGGCGGTGCATCACGTCACGGATCGACTGATCAAGGCGGTCCAAAGTCCGGAATTCCAAAAGCGGATCGGGACCAAGCTGCCGACATTCGATTGGGAACTGGAGGTTGTCGACGACAAACAGGTGAACGCTTTCTGTCTGCCAGGTGGCAAGATTGTCGTCTATACAGGGATTCTGCCAGTGGCTGTGAATGATGCGGGCTTGGCAACCGTGATTGGCCATGAAATCTCGCACGCGTTGGCTCATCATGGTGCCGAGCGGATGGCTCAGCAGCAGATTGCCAGCATCGGGATGACGGCCGCGGGGGCGTCTATCGGTGACATGGATCCGGGAAAGCGCCAGCAGGTGATGCAGGTTCTCAATGCGGGGGCCCAGTTTGGCATTTTGAAATACAGTCGCGGGCATGAATCGGAGGCGGATCACATGGGTCTGCTGCTGATGGCGGCTGCAGGCTATGACCCGAGCCAGGCCATCGAATTCTGGAAGCGGATGGCAGAGGCGACAGGCAGTCAGGGGGCACCGCCTGAGTTTATGTCGACACATCCGAGTCATGGGACTCGAGTTCACGATCTGAAAGCGTGGTTGCCCGAGGCGATGCCTCTTTATGAAAACAGCCCGTACAAGAGCGAGAAATTGGAGACGTTGCCAGGCGCAAGTCCTGCATCCTCTGGAAGGACTCCCGGCGCGAGGTTCGTCCCTGATCGGCGGCCTGAACCGGGTCGAGGACCACGGCCAGGTCTGGAGTAAGCGATGTTGCTCAAAGATATCGGTGTCGCGGTTGTTGGTACAGGATTCATCGGACCGGTTCATATCGAAGGGTTGCGGCGCGCGGGAGTCCGTGCGACCGGCGTGCTGGGATCGTCTCTCGAAAAGTCGCAGGCATCGGCCGATGCACTTGGACTGCCGAAGGGATACCGCGATCTCGACGAGATCTTGAACGATGCAGATGTGCATTCCGTTCACATCACAACACCGAATCGATTCCATTTCGATCAGGCATCGGCAGTGATGCGGGCCGGTAAGCACGTCATGTGCGAAAAGCCGCTGGCGATGAATTCGCAGGAATCGGCGGAACTGGTGCAGAGGGCCGCTGACAGTGGCGTTGTTGCCGGAGTGAACTACAACATTCGCTACTATCCCCTGTGCCGTGAAGCGGCCGAGCGCCGGCGCAGCGGGCAACTTGGTGATGTGTTTCATGTCGCTGGCTCGTATGTCCAGGATTGGCTGTTCCATCCGACAGACTTCAATTGGCGAGTCCTGTCGGAAGAAGGTGGCGAACTGCGTGCTGTGGCGGATGTCGGCACTCACTGGTTAGACTTGGTTCAGCACATCACCGGGTTGGAAATTGCCGAAGTCTGTGCCGACCTGCAAACCGTCTACCCCGAGCGACAGCGTCCGACCGGCGGCGTGGAAACGTTCAGCAGCAAGCTGACGAAATCCGTGGCGACTCAAACGGTTGCGATTGATACCGACGACTATGGTTGCGTCATGTTGCGCTTTGCGAATGGCGCTCGTGGTGTCGTGTGGGTCAGTCAGGTCACCGCCGGTCGCAAGAATTGCGTCCGATTTGAAATTGCAGGGTCCGCGCAGTCATTGGCTTGGGACAGTGAATCGCCAAATTCGCTTTGGATCGGGCATCGCGACACTCCGAATGAATCTTTGATCCGCGATCCAGGCCTGCTGAGTGCCGGTGCGAGAGCGATCACTAACTATCCCGGTGGACACAATGAGGGATTCCCGGACACATTCAAGCAGTGTTTTCGGGAGTTCTATTCGTACATCGCATCCGGGGACTTCAGTTCGCCGCGCCTGTTTCCGACCTTTGCGGACGGGCATCGCGAAATCCAACTTTGTGAGGCCATTCTTGCCAGCCATCGGCAGCGAGGTTGGGTGCGAGTTGCTGGCCACTAGCGGCCGATAAGCGGACGCGCATCTCTCGTTTAACCGCGGGTGCCGCCCAGCGCGTTTCAGCGAACTTCAATCCTCTCCGGGGTATCTGTCCCATCGAATTGGGGGGCATGTGACCGAGGGGACTGATGGCCGACTGTTTGGTCGAGAGGCCAGCTCGCGCGCGGGCGGTGCCTACGCGATTAAACGATCGATAGTGGAAGCCTTCTTAAATCGAACTGGCCGCAGGCAGATTAAGTTGATTGTTCGGTTGCACTACCCATTGGAATCGAGTTTCATCCAGCGAAGCCGATTCTGGGTTGGTTATCGTCTTTCAAGGGTCTTCACGTGCAACTTGGATTTGTCACCGCCATTCTGCCGGAGTTATCGCTGGCCGAGGTCGCTCAGTTCGCGAAGTCGGCCGGATATTCGTGTCTCGAAGTGATGTGCTGGCCTGTCAGCAAGGCCGAGCGGCGTTATGCCGGGATCACGCATATTGACGTGACCGACTTCACGGCCACGAAAGCCGATGAAGTCAACGCGACGATGGCAACTGCGGACGTCACTATCAGTTCGCTCGGTTACTATCCGAATCCGCTGACTCCGGATTTGGCGGAAGCCCAGAAATACGTTGATCATCTGCGCAAGCTGATTCAAGCCTCTTCATTGCTCGGGCTCGGGCGAGTCACCACATTCATTGGTCGTGACTGGACCAAATCGGTCGACGACAACTGGCCGCGGTTCTGTGAAACGTGGAAGCCGTTGGTAAAGTTTGCCGATGATCATGGTGTTCGCATCGGTATCGAGAACTGTCCGATGTTGTTCACCAAGGACGAGTGGCCGGGAGGCAAGAATCTGGCAACGTCGCCTGCGATCTGGCGGCGCATGTTCGAAGAGATTCCGAGCCTTGGCCTGGGACTGAACTACGATCCGTCGCACATGATCTGGCAGCAGATGGATTACCTGCAGCCCATTCGAGAATTTGCGAATCGACTAGTTCACATTCACGCCAAAGATGTGCGGCTCGATCGGCATAAGCTGAACGAAGTCGGGATCCTGGCGCATCCGAATCTGTATCATACCCCCAAGCTGCCGGGACTGGGTGATGTGAATTGGGGGCAATTCTTCAGCGCCTTAACGGATACTGGTTATCGAGGTCCGGTGTGTGTGGAAGTTGAAGATCGCGCTTATGAGGGATCAGTGGAACTGAGGAAAGAGTCTCTGCGGCAGAGC
>DASYEA010001216.1:0-2714 GCA_036499265.1 Schlesneria sp.
CTTCAGGGCCGCGTAAAGCCTGATACTCGAGGGCTTTAGCCCCCGTGGTCGTTTTACGCCTTGACCAACTCCGCCGCCGCGTCGTTATGCTGTTTCACCAACTTGTTACGCTGGGACCGCAGCTTCAAGAACGTCTTTGCCTCTTTGTAAAGCCGCTTGCGGTCATTGCTGTTAAACGCCGCCTTGCGCAAAATGCGGAACGCGGCCTTCGGACGGAAATAATATTCGTCGTAGAACCGGTGCACCGCCGACAGAATCTCATCCGCCGACAATCCGGGATATTGAATGTGCGCCAACTGATGCCCGCCTTCGTCCACCATCTTGTTGTCGCCGACCATGAATCCGTTCTTCACGGCATAGTCGTAGAGTTCGGTGCCGGGATAGGCGTGCGCCACCGAAACCTGAATGGTCTCGACGTCGAGTTCCTTGGCAAACTTGATGGTGGTGTTGATGGTCTCATGCGTCTCACCCGGCAATCCCATGATGAAGTCGCCGTGCACGACCAGTCCCAGCTTGTGGCAATCTTTGGTGAACTGGCGCGCCCGCTCGATGGTCGCGCCCTTCTTGATGTTCTTCAGAATCTGCTGGTCGCCGGATTCATAGCCAACAATCAAAAGCCGACAGCCCGCTTCCTTCATCGCCTTAAGGGTTTCGAAGTCAGTAGTTACGCGGGACGTGCACGACCAGGTGAGCCCCAGCGGCTTCAACTTGGCGCAAAGCTCAATCGTTCGCGCCTTCTGAATATTGAAGGTATCGTCGTCGAAGAAAAATTCCTTTACTTCCGGCCAATAAGCCTTCACCTTCGACATTTCCGCCGCCACGTCGTCGGTAGAACGCTTGCGCCACGGATGTCCACTCAAAGTCTGCGGCCACAAACAGAACGTGCACTGCGCCGGGCACCCGCGCGTGGTGTAAAGCGAGACAAACGGATTCAGCAGGAACGGCACGTTGTACTTCGTAACATCCAGATCGCGCTTGTAAACGTCGGTGACGTGCGGCAGAGCATCCAGATCCTGAATCTGCGGCGCATCCGGAGTGTGCACGATCTTGTCGTCCTGCAAGAACGAAACCCCGGCAATCTCCGCCAAGGGCTTGCCCTTGGTATAATCGACGATCGCGTAATCAAATTCCTTCCGGCAAACAAAGTCGATCACCGGATTGTCGCGCAAAGACTTCTCCGGCAACACGCTGACGTGAGGCCCCACAAACGCAATCTTGATGCCCGGATTCGCCGCCTTGATCGCCTGCGAAATCCGCACATCCCCTGGAAACCCCGGAGTCGAGGTGAAGAGCACGAGAAACTCGTAGCCCTTGGCAATCTCAATGGTCTCTTCCGCGGTAATGTGGTGCGGCGGCGCATCCAAAAGGCGCGCGCCCTCGATCATTCCAGCCGGATACGCCAGCCAGACCGGATACCAGTAACTTTCAATTTCGCGCGTGGCGGGCCAACGGGAGCCGGCGCCTCCGTCGAAGTTTTCGAAGGATGGGGGATTCAGAAACAGTGTTTTTAGAGGCATAGTGGGTAATCGTTATTTTAGCATTTGGATCGGGGACCACCCCGTAGTCTTCCGGGTTCCTCGATCCTTGAACATGACCTAAACGCTTGATTTCAATGTACTAGAGCTGCTCTCAAAAGCAAACACACTAGGGTTCAATGCCGGATTGGATGCAGTGAAGGGTGAAAGGGTGCTGTGAATGGACGGGGAGGTGTGACTACTGGCCTTCGTTCGGGGCCGGCACGCGGAACGTTACGCCCTGGTCGTCGTTGGCTTTAGTGGTTGCGACCAGATCAAGATCGGTTAGCGGAATTTTTTGGGTGTGTTGAGGGGAGAAGTTCCAGAGGGTTTGGCCTACGATGGCGTAGTTGTGGACTTCCTGTTTGTGCTGATCGCGAAAGATCAGGACGGTCGCGGGCATGATCGTGCTTCCCTGCGACTCGCTTTCGGTTTTTGGGCGAGCCACGGGAGTTGACCGGGCATAACTGTCCTGATCACCGTCGGCTTCTTCCTGACGGAGCATTCGCTGCTGCTCAAGACTCTGGGCGTTCATCTCGTTGGCTTCAGCACGATCACGCTCGTAGTCTTCGTCGTAGGACGAACCGGAATCCCAATACCAGTAGGGGTCGTAGTAGCCACCGTAGGCGTAGGGATAGAAGCTGTATCCACGGCAACCATAGCCGTAGCAGTTATTTCGGAATCCGTAGGCGTGAACGCCGTGGTTGCGAAATCCGTCATGCAGGAAAGGGCGATGAGAAAAGCTGCGCTGGGAGAATGACGAACTGCGGGCGAAACCGCGGGATGAGACTGGGCCGGAGCGCATGCCGCCGGAAAAATGTCCACCAAAGGAGTGTCCGCCAAAGGAATGCCCGCCGCTGAAACCGCCGTGGCCAGCGAAGCCGCCGCCGTGGCCGCCACCGGCGTGACCTCCGCCACGTTGCGCCCACAAAGGTAGCGCCAGGAACAACGCGAACGCCGCGATGGGCATCAGGCGACGCATACACGCCCATTATAGGCCTTCGTCAAGCTGTGATCCAAACGGTTTCGCAGCCGGCTCTTCACTATTCTCGCAGCCACGATCACCAGCTCAGGCGGCCATCCGTGGCATAGTGGCATAATGTAGACGGGCGTTTCCCGGAAAGAGCCGCGGATGCAAATCGTCGAAATTTCTCAGGAAGAATGCAAGAAGCTTTTGGGGCGAGTCTCGATCGGACGTCT
>DASYEA010001217.1:0-6625 GCA_036499265.1 Schlesneria sp.
CACGGCTGCATGTCGCCATGCCAGGTCTGAACGAAACGCACGCCTCGCTCGATCAGCCGTCGCGCCATCAGCAACTGACGATTCTGTGGCCCTTCACCGTAGAGCTTCTGAATGTGCTCCGGCTCTTTCGAAATATCGAAGGCATCACTCGCTTCCGTCTGCATCCGAAATGCCAGCTCGAACGATTTGATGCGCGATTCAATCGCCGCTTCACCCGGCCGGTCTTCCAGATGTCGAGCATTCAGTTGCTGCAGCAACTCGAACTGCCGCGATTGTTCCGCCGAGGAAACGCGTTTGTTCTGCAGGAAATCGATCAGTCGCGTTGGATCGGGATTCGATGTGTCGACACGTGTCCCCTGGTACGAGCCTGGAAGAAATGCCGATCGCCAGTTACCCGCACCGGCCACAGGCATGCCGCCGGGACATAGCGCGATAAACGCGGGCAGATTCTCGTTGCTCGATCCCATCCCCCAGGTCAGCCATGATCCCAGGCTGGGGCGAACCAGGCGCTGATCGCCTGTGTTCATCAGCATCAGCGACATCTCGTGACTGGGGAGTTCGGCGTGCATGGACCGAATGACGGTCATCTCATCAACGCACGTCGCCAGTCGCGGAAAGAGGTCGCTGACGGGAATGCCGCTTTCGCCGTGATTTTCGAACTTGAACGGACTGGGCAATGCCACGCCCGTTTTGCGTTCGGTCTGCAGGTTCTCAAATGGCAGCATCTGGCCCGCTCGACGAGTGAGCTCTGGCTTGGGATCGAAAGTGTCAACCTGCGAGACACCGCCGTTCAGAAACACATGAATGATATGCTTGGCGCGGCCCGGAAAATGAGTCCGCGCGGATCCGTCCTTCTCTTCGCCTGATACCGTATTTCCCAGCAGATTCGCCAGCGCGAGGCCGCCGAATCCCATACCGCATCGTTGCATCCAGTGTCGTCGTGTTTGGGTAGTCATATTGATGCTCTTTGTCGACTGGGCCACTACTAAAACAAGAGGCGAACGCGGGAATCAGACCAACGGGATCAATCCAGGAATGTGAACTCGTTCGACGCCATGAGTGCGTGCGCCAGAAGGACCCAGCCGCGCTCCGAATCGGCGGCGGCATTCTCTTTCGGTTTCGCGGCGGCCATAGCATCGCTGAGAAACTTCTTGGCCTTCCCCACTTCGGACTCAGTCGGGTTTCGAGAAAGAGCCCTGTGGAACATAGCCGCGATACGATCGTCGTCGCTGGCATGATTCTGTTGCTTGGTTAACGCCGCCAGTCGCGCCGCTCGGTCCTGGATGAAGTCCGAATTGAGAGCAAACAGCGTTTGCTGAGGCACGGTGGTTTCCGGTCGCTTCGCCGTACACGCGTTCGGATTGGCCGCATCAAACGTGCTCATGAGGTTCGCAATGATGTCTCGATTGACGAACCCGTACACGCTACGCCTCGGAATTGCGGGTGAGGCATTCAGATCGATCGGCCTGCCTCCCATCGTCGTATCCAACTCATCGCAAGCAGCAAGCATAGAATCACGCATCGATTCAAAGTCCAGTCTTCGACGTGGCATCCGCCACAGCAGTTGATCTTCCGGATCGACTTGACGGCTTTGCTCATTCTCAATGGCACCCTGATGATACGCCTGACTCAACATGATCTGTCGATGAAGCCACTTCAGGGACCATCCGTTCAATCGGAATTGGTCGGCCAGATAGTCCAGCAACTCCGGGTGTGTGGGAGCTTGACCACGAGTTCCAAAATCGTCCGGCGTCCGGACCAGGCCCGCGCCAAAATGATTCTGCCACGCCCAATTGACCAATACGCGAGCCGTAAGCGGATTGCTGTCCGAAATGATCGAGTGAGCCAGACCAAGTCGCCGCTTTCCGTCTTCGAAGACAGGGGTCGTAACACCGGGTAGCATCGAGATGAACCTCGGCTGAACGACCTCCCCGCGCGAGAGTGGATTTCCTCGCAGGAAGACATGGGCTTCTTTCGGCGCTGGGTCTTCCTGAACAATCATGGCTCGCGGAGGTGACCCGGGCGACGACAAGTTCAGTTCGTGAATCGCTTCATCTTTTCCGCTGATCAAATCATTGATCGTTCGATTCGTCAGTCGCACTGCTTCTTCTTCCGGGACATCGAACGGAGATCCGGGGGCATACAAGTGATGACGAAGCTGTCGATGCGAAGGACTGTTAATCACCTGATGCTGAGGATGATCGTCAGGCAAGACGGTCGCGCTCGGGGCAGCTTCATTGGAAGTTTCCAGCAGTGATTGCAGCCAAAGGCGGTGTTGTTCCGCAAACACTTTTCCATACACCCCAGCGGCATCACTTAAGGAATTGGGCTTCTGTGCGACGAGCGCGTCGACAACAAACGGATTCCATTTCGGTGGTTCACCGCGGAGCGCATGCAGTTTGTCGGGAGTCCGGCCGATGGCATCCAGTTCACCCGAAAGTCGGCTCAAGTACTCATCCCGGCGTTTCTGAAAATCGGCCTCTGGAATCGTCCCCCACGACTGCATCTCCAGCCACGGACCAAATACAGGATCTGTGTTGTCAAGTTTTCGCAGGTAGTCTCGCCAGCGATTGAAAACGAACGGTCGAATATCGTCCGTGCGATACGAAAGGAACTGCGTCGACAGATCCTGCTCGCCGAGCCCCTTCGCAACTTCTGTCAGGTAAAGTCCGACCTGCATTCGCAGGCGATTCCGCATGACCTCGTTTTGTTCGCGCGCAAACTGGTGGTACTTCGACTTCAAGTCGCTCAGAGTTCGTTCGTACGCCTGGCGAGCATTGTCGTCGGCCACAGTTCCGATGGCCGGCAACTGCGTCGGAGCCTTACTGGGAGCGATCGTGGCATACAGAGCGTAATAGTCTGTCGTGGGAATCGGATCGAACTTGTGGTCATGGCATCGCGCACAAGTGACGGTCAGTCCCATCAGCCCTCGAGTAATCACGTCGATCTGATCGTCGATCGTGTCATGATAGTTTCGAAACTGCATCCCGACAGTCAGAAAACCGAGTGCCGCCAGCGATGGATTGTCGTCCGAAGTTCCCAACTGATCGGCGGCGATTTGCTCCAACAGAAAACGATCAACGGGCAAGTCCTTGTTAAAGGACTTAATCACATAGTCGCGATAGGTGTAGGAAAACGGAAAGGTCGTGAAACCAATCGCCGCGCCCCCATGAGTGTCGGCGTATCGCGCGATATCCAGCCACAGGCGGCCCCACCGTTCGCCATAGCGTGGCGACTCCAGCAGGCGGTCGATCAGTCGTTCGTCGCTGCCGGGTGCCAGATCCTTTTCAAACGCTTCCACCTCGGCCCACGTCGGCGGCAGTCCGGTCAGGTCAAACGTCGCACGACGAATGAACTGAGCTCGACTGACGGGCCGAGAGTAACTCAGGTGCGATTTGTTGAGTGCATTCAACAGAAAACGATCAATGGGCAACGCACTCGTAGTCACCGGCGGAAGAGCATCCAACAGAGGTTTCGATGCTGCGATCGGCTGAAACGCCCAGTGGCCCGAGTACTTCGCTCCTTCGTCAATCCACTGTCGCAGAACCTGCTTCTGCGCCGGTGTCAAACGTTTTCCCGTCGCAGCGGGCGGCATGACAGAGTCGGCATCTGTCGACTCAATGCGATGCACCAGCTCACTGTCTTTGGAAGCACCCGCCACAATGGCAACCTTCTTGGCCTGGTCTTCCTGATCCAGTCGCAATTCGGTGCCATTTCGTTTGGCGTCGGGACCATGACACTGAAAACAATTCTCCGCCAGGATCGGCCGCACCTGGCGATTGAAATCGATCTGCGCGTGAAGAGTCGTGCAGCAGGCAGCCCACATCAACAGGGACAATGTGGCGCGGACACGATCGGAAGCGAGGTCAGTCAGCATGAGCACTTCTCGGATGCGGTCGGATTGAAGGCGGGCGACAAATTGGGGCACTCTTCAGTTTACGGTGTCCCCTCACCATTCGAAAGTAGTAGCAGCATTCCAGCACGCTCAATCCCGCTAAATGAACAGGCAAGATTTGGCTGGAGAATTAGCGCTGTCTCGATGATTGAGAGGGCGAGTCGCCTCGCCTTCCCAACTACAAAACGTGATCTTCAACAATTAAATTCGGCGTCCCGAAAAACAAATGATATTCCGCAATCGACACAAACCGTGTTGAAGATACACTTCAGATAGGGCCAGCTAATCCAATCGTCTGGGACATTGAAATGCGCTGCCCCTATTGCAAATCGGTCCATGTCCGACGCAGTCGGCCCCCTCTTCGTGGTCTGCTGTCGTTGCTCTTCGTCTCGATCCATTGCCGGACGTGCTGTCGCGAGTGCCTTAAGCCGATCTGGTCGCGAATACCGTCTAGCCCATCATCATGAGGACTGGGATGGCCGAACATCTTAAAGGAGGTCATGAAGGACGAGTGGTAGCAGTTCGTGAATCGAGCTGAGGCAGCCGCCTTTGCCCACCAGAATTTCGTGAATTCCGTTCCAAATAGTTGAAATAGGGTCTTCCTCGACGCACAGGAAACGGGTTAAATCCTCGCTTGACCGCCGCTGACCGAGTCGCGTCGACTCCGTCAGCGATGTGGCACTGTCACCAACAGGCCGCAGTCTCGTTTTCACGAGGTTGCGGCCTGTTTTCGTTACCGAGTCGCCAGCGTCCTCTTTCGTGGGATGGGCTTCCAGCCCGTCACTCTTCCAATCAATACGAAAGCCAGATCCCAGCACTCCAACAACGAAAGCAAAGT
Source organism: Schlesneria sp. (assembly GCA_036499265.1). Classification (GTDB taxonomy): domain Bacteria; phylum Planctomycetota; class Planctomycetia; order Planctomycetales; family Planctomycetaceae; genus Schlesneria. The sequence goes on from DASYEA010001217.1 coordinate 4,734, forward strand.
TCAGGAAGACGGCAAGACGTCGCCTCGAAACGGGAACGGATTCCATTGGTGGAGACAAACACTAATGACGACGACGAGCGGCCGAAGCAATCTCGGCTCAGCACGACCCATGTCGCGGGTCGAACGGGCTATCGCCCGGTACAACTACTACAGCGCATTCGGCCTGCTAGATCATTCGCCATCGCAGAATGCAGGAAGCGCAACCTACAAGCGCGCCTCCAATCCACAGCCCTCGAAACCACATCTCAAGTGGTATCCGCTGAATAAGCCAGGCGACGACTTGGCTGTAACGGATGAGCAGCCGGTCACCACCTCAAAACATCGCTATTCCCAGCGAGTCGCAAACTCTCTGCCTCAGAACATCTCCGCTCACAATGACGCAGAGAAGAGACTGAGTAACGATTCCAGCAAATGGTCGCGCGTGGACTGGGCGATCGCCAGATACGACTGGTACCGCGCCTGCGCTCTGCTGGACGACTTCGCGCCTCCGACCGCCGAGACGACTCGCTACCAGCGGTCCCCCGATCCACCACCACCCAAGCCACACCTCAAGTGGTATCCGCTCAGTAAACCAGACCAAGAAACTGCGGTGACATGTCAGCGATCTGCCACGATGAAGTTTCCAGAACCACGACATCCTAGTGGCCGACAAGCCGGCTACGCTCGGCATCGGAAATTCGTTGCTAGATATCAATCGGAAGAAGCAAAAGCTGCGAAGGGAACGGGCCATTCCTTTGATCCTTCCGTCCACCCTCGTGCAGAAGCCGGCCAATCAACTGGTGGGCAGTTTATCCGAGCGGGAGAACTTAAAACCACCTCAAGTTCAAAAGCTCGCCTGAAGTCGAGTCGAGAAGACTCACAAAATCAAGGCGATGTGCAATCAAACTACCCTCAGATGCTGCTTGCAGATGCCAATCCTTCATCACTTGCGTTTCAGCTCGCGATGGCCAGTCTGGCCGCTATTCCTCATGAACATCATATTTTCGCCAGGCAATTTGGGAGTATGATAGAGGGTCTCTTCAAAGAAGTTGATGGTGACTTCAATATCGATCATTACACGTCGACCGTGGACAAGCTGATTGCACACCAAAAAACACCGAAAGGTATCAAGGACGACCTGCATTGGCTGAATGAGGCGGCTTCCAAGGGAGGATATTGGAATTCACAACTGAAACTCATCATGAATGAACCAAGATTCGCGAAGCTTACCTCACAAGAAAAGCGAAAAGCGATTCTCGAAAGTATTCTGTCGATGGCGAAGGAAATGAAATTCGATCTCACGGATCTCACAAAATGGGGCAGCGAGAAAGTTGAAGATAATGCAAAGTCGATCGTGAACTTCCTTAAACTGTGTGCCGAAGCCGGGGTTGATGAAAAAACTTATGGCAAACAACTCGGTAAGCTCGTTGCTAAGTCGCTCGAAACGGAAGTCGGGAGACAGATGTTGAAGGAAGTCGCGCCGGAGATCGCCGAGCGATTCGTGAGAGGTGGACTCAAAGGGTTGATCAAGAATGGAGCGGGTGCTGCTCTTAAGAAAGCATTCGGCCCACTTTCTGCCTTTATGATCGCTATGGCAATGCAAAATGGAGACGTTGAAGCTGCTGTTTGCGATGCTGCCAACATTCCGCCAGAAGGCCTTGATCAGTTGAAGGCGCTAATGCGAGGTGATGCTTCATTCGACTTGAAGATCTTCGGAATGACTCCGGTAGATTCTGCTGGAACATTAAGAGTCGGCAAACGCGCCGAGTGTTCAATTAACGGTAAGAATGTGGGATTCGTCAATGTTCTAAAAATTCTCGATGCTGGCGACGGGACCTACTTGGTGACGGTGTCCGGAGAAAAGGGCCGATTCATACAGTTGCGAGTGGATCCCTCCACGCATAATCATGTCC
>DASYEA010001218.1:0-4233 GCA_036499265.1 Schlesneria sp.
TGGTGATGCGATTGAGTTTCGATTGCAGGATCTGTTCAGACTTCGCCTGCCAGTCATCTGGCATGGATTGCGGGTAGAGTGGTCGTCGCCCGGCGAAGTAACCGGCCTTCGGGTCGGTATTCGTGAGATGAACGGAATCGTTCTTTACGACGAATCGAAACGATCGACTGAGTCGCCCCGATTGTCGTCCAACGTCCTCGGGATCCGCGTTAGCCAACAGTCCCCGGCGCTGCAGAGTCTTGCGTCTGGCCAGCGTGGCGGGTGATTGATCAGGCCAAGTAACACCATTCGACGATCCCGTTTCGGTCAGTTGCAGGAAGTGCTGTTTTTCCAAAGCAACCAGCCGATATCCGATGGCCGTCAATGCCTGGCGTTTGACGATAGGCATTTGCGCCTGCAGTCGTTCCGCTTCAGCAACCAGACCATCGAAATCGGCTGAGAACTTGAACATTGACTAACTCTTTAAACCGCAATCGCAGGGGATGTCCGGCTGCCAAAATCCGTAAGCGGGTTGAGTCTGTTGAATCATTCCTGAGTTTTTGCATTTACGACAAACACGAGGAACGCCACGAAAACAGGCGGAAAGGATCTGAAATAGGTATTTGATCGGATTCATGAATCGGTCCTTTGTTAGTTTTGGTGTCACTCTTCATCCCAAGTCATCGTTGAGCTTGCGTCGGTGGTGTCCGGCTTGAGAACGTCGAACGTCAACGGCTCGTTGTAGAGTCCGTTCGATTCGGCCTCGTCCGCATCGATCAGCGACAGCCGCGGGAAGTCCACTGACAACGTGGTGAAGTCGGTGTCCTCGGTTCCAGTGCCGTTATGCAGCCCTTTCATGGTCAACGTGCCAGCGAACTCCTGCATTTCGAGATCGCGCACCAAGTCTTCCCAGGCATGGCCCTGCTTCGGCGGGGTGATGCTGAAAGTTTCGACCCACTGCGATTTCGGCATCGATGTTGGGCGGCGGTCGTTGAAGAACGTCGGCTGCAGTCCTCGCTGAACCTGCCATTGGAAAGCCGAGTAGGGAATAGCAACGCTATTGAGCGTGAAGGTGGTATCTTCGAAGATGAATTCAACCAGCTTGTTGCGGCTGGTTGGCTTTGTGGCGGCAGTCGCGAAGTTGACCGAGTCGGCCCCCATCAGCTCGAGCGTCAAGCTGATCCCGTTGTCGGCAGATCCCGCGAGCGTGGCGGTATTGACTCGCAAACCGCTGTGGCGCGTGTTCGCGGTGTCTGGTCCTTCTGCCCATTCGAGCCCCTTCGACCTGGGGAACGTTACCTCCTGATCGAGAAAGCCCCATTCCATCAGGTATTGCGCAAGGCTCGTTGTCCCGCCGGTTGCCGTCCATCCATAGAGCGGCGACACAATCGAGCCATCAGGGTTACCCTTGATGTTCCGACCGTAAACCCGCTGGAATAGGCCAGCTCGCTGCTGGTTGCTTCGTCGCTGCGGCTTGAATTTGACTCCGCAGGATGTGACCGGAACGTGAATCTTGGTCGGTGATCCTGGAACGGTGTTCCAAGTCGATTCGTCGTACAAAACTGCGTAGCTTCGTTCGGTTGAGATAATTGATACGTCTGCTGCCATGATCGGTGTTCCTTATGCGTTCGGATCGAAATTGATGGGAAGTGTGAGTGCGATCTGTCCCTGCCAGACATGCAGCTTTTGGGCTCGCCCGACGGCAACCAGTTCGAGGCTGATCGGTGTTTTGCTCGGTAGTCGCCCGGTGGCTTCCCGGATGTACGACACGTTCGGGTGATCGTTTGGAGCGCATTGATAGAACGCCTGCATCAGTTGAATCAGTCGCCATTCAGCTACGTCGCGCCAGGCGGCGGGCAGATGGAACGTCACGAACAGTTGCTGCGACCACTGCTGCATGGTGTTGACCCACCATTTCGGGTCGGTCGGTCCCCACGTCACAGCGATCGTGGGCAGTTCACCTACGGCCGGATCATGCAGTGACAATTCCTCGAGGTCGGCGGCGGATTTGAATTTGCGGACCCATGTCGTCGGGTCGCTGAATGCCGGCCAATTGTCGATGGCGTTCCAGACGGCTTCGCGCGTCTTGCTCATGACGGGAGTTTCGTCGCCCGTGTCGGTGATCGCTGGCGGCGCTGAGGTGGCAATCGGCCGAAGAACGTCCAAGTCGAGTGTCAGCTTGTGATCAAATATTCCCTGCAAGGCGCTCTGCTGATCGAACGGATTCGGAGCTAAGATCTGCTCAACACGCGCGTCGGTCGTTGTGAAGTTGATCAATAAATCTCGCAGTTGCTGCGCGACTTGATGACACAGACCGAATCGATGCTGGCTGCCGTTGGCGTTGCGATAGCTGAGGTTGACGCCGACGAGAGCTTGCTCCAGAACTCTGACTGAGGAGCGTGCAAGTTCCGCGGCGCCCGTGTAAGCGATCTGAACTTGCAACGATTCCCCGGGCTTTGGCGGTGTCGTTACCTGTGAGTCGGAAATGTCTACCGACATTGGAAGCGCGAACGCACCATTGACAGCCTTAGCTGCGTCGATAGTCGCTTTGATTGCATTCTGAATGTCGGTGACAGATGCGGCCATGAGCTCACTGTGGAATGGAATGAATTCGCCAGACTAGCGCCGGGCGATCCAGTTGGTTAAAATTGGAGTAGGCGGCCGTGTTCGCATCCGGATGGCCAATCAAATAGGCGGCACACTCATCGCCGACGACTCGGATGCAGTCGCCTCGTTGTGGGCCTTGTGGCCAGAACTGCTTGAAACTCGATACACAAATCAGCCAGTCATCGACTGCAATAACGTTGAACGAACCGTCTGCGCCAACGACTTTGGCCGTGCTCATAGCAGGCACCGCGGAGAGTGCGGAGCAACTTTGACCGTTGCGTTCGATGACAATTCGAATGCCATGCTTCGCTAACAACCTGCTGAAATGCCGAAGGGTGTTGCTCACGAGTTCCGCCCAGTCAATTGCAAGACTCATCTGGTGCGGCGCTGCGGAGATAAACAGCGCCGCACCTGGGACCGCTTAGCCCTGAACGTCGAGCAGAATTTCGGTGTCGTAGATTGTGGCGATGGTCCCGTGGGATCCGCCGGTGTCGTTCGTGACGATGTTGATTTCGATGTCGAGAACGTCGCCCGCTACCAGGCCGGTTGGGGTGATACTGAAATCACAGTTGGCAGCAGACACCGTCACGTCCTGGGCATTGGCCGCGCAGATGTCTGAACCGATTCCGGCGGCCTTGTCTGCCTTATAGACGGACATGTCGACGGTTGTGGAAATTTGAGCAGCGCCGACAGCTTCTTGGCACTTCACGCGGACTGTGATATTCCCGCCCGCCTTGTATTCGACAGGCAGTGAATACAGTCGTCGCATCTTGTTTGTTTTGGAGTTACCCGATGCGGCCTCGCCGACGATCTTCGGACTGTTGGTCCCGAATGTACCGACAGTCAGACCGAAAGCACCGGCTGGAGTGCCCGCTGCGGTTCCGAGTCCCGCGCCGGTTCCCGTGACGAGCCAAGAGGTGAGAGCGAGAACGTAGGGCTTGGCTGTTTCAAGCAGGATGCCGGAACGGGCAACCGAAATGCCGTTCGCGGCCTGGGCCTTGAGGCCTTGCATCATCTTGTACAAATTCATGATTCAGATTCCTGGCTGATAACTGGAGAAAAGCCCGGCCATATCTCAGGCCGGGGATGGTTTCGCTCGATTACGTCAACAGGGCTTCGGTGAAGGCGTTCAATTGGTCCGTGCAGATGATCGGAATGCCTTCGTAATCCGTTGGCATCGGTGCTGGCTTGCCGTCGTTGTTGAAGGTGCTGCGCGATCGCTGCAACTGACCACGCACCTTGCGGTGCATGGCGATGTGCGTCGGCTGCTTCCCAGATGGGAACAGTTCAAGCGCCATGCTCAGCAGGTCATCGTCAAGTGTGTGGCCGTCTTCCTGGGTAATGTTGGCGATGCGAACGATGTCATAAGCCGAGCCAACCTGCAGACCGAGCCAACCACACATTGGCGTGTAATACGCGGGGTAAGACTTGCCACTGCCATCGGTGTTCTTGATGGTCACGTAGTCGCCGATTTCGATCTGGCCATCTTTGCCCATAATGACCGTGACACCAGTGTCATCGTCACTGGATCGCACCAGCCAAACCGATGATGCCCCGTCGACAGTCGTTCCACCTGCATTGACGACGTGGTCGGTATCCGACAACGAATCGACTGTCGAAGCTTGTGCCAGGCCAACGAAGCCGTCG